>NZ_JBHTSL010000088.1:0-16514 GCF_042795115.1 Arthrobacter sp. NPDC056493
ACCGAAACCGGGGTCCTCACAGAGTTCTCCGCCCACGGTGTCCGCTCCCGGTTCGGACAAAAACGCGCGGACGTCAACCACCAGTGGATCGACCCGGTTGTCGTCGCCGGCCCCTGGGTACTGGCGGGCCTAGGGGCCGTAGCCGCATTCAGGGCCCTGCGAAAACACCGCACAGCCTGACACCCGTTCCGCCACCGCGGCGGAAGGCAGGCGTTAACAGCACCAACGTGCGCCGCAATTCCTGCCGCGGTGACCGATGCGAAGTGGGCACCGCGGCTGGAGTCCCTGAATACAAGGGAATCCGTAGGTCCTGAGATATTCCGTGATGTTGAGATTCGCTCTGACCCAAACAGCGGACCATCGGCCCGTCACGGTCAATCGAGTCTGGAGGGCAGCTTCTTCAATGTCGCACATTGATCACAAGGCTCTGATTTCGGCCATCATCGGTCTAGTTATCGCACTCGTTCCGGCGCTGCTCGGTGCTCCCGAACTCGCGCCCTTGATCGGATGGTCTGTCGCCGGCTGCGTCTTCCTGATCTGGGCGTGGACAAAGGCGTGGCCCGCTGGACCGGAGGCTACGGGTGAACTCGCCCGCCATGAAGGTCGATCTCGACGGCTCGTTGACTCCCTCATCATCGGCGCGACGTTCGTCAGTCTCGTGGCGGTCGTCTTTGCATTGATCCGCAGCCAGCAGAAGGATTTCATCGGCGTGGCCGCGGCGATCCTGGCGGCTCTCGGCGTGGTGCTCGCCTGGGCTCTGGTCAACACTGTCTACGCCTTCAAGTACGCTCGGATGTACTACCACGACGACCGCCATCGCTTCCGCTTCAACCAGGACGAGGACCCGTCGTACAGCGACTTTGCCTACGCAGCATTCTCAATCGGCATGTCATACAACGCGGGCAATGTGAACGAGTCATCCACTCCCTCCCGCAGGATCGCCTTGGGGCACGCTCTGCTCTCTTACTTCTTCGCCACCTTCGTCGTCGCAGTGGCGATCAACCTCGTCGTCAGCCTCGGCCAGTCCAGTTGACTAGGACACGGGCTGGGTTTCGGTCCTCACTCACGCTACCCCTATCCAGCGCGACTCTGCGCGCCACTACCCAGGAGACAGGTAGAGCGCGACCAATGATATTGGGGAACGCCAAATTACAGCTATCACCGGCTCGAAGTTGAGGGCTGGCGGGAACTGGTCGAAGCGACAGCATTACTTGCTCCACGCGGAAAACCACGATGACTCCATCCGAGGAACCGCCGCAGTCGTTGGTCAATACAGTGGCTCGTGCAGAAGGATCCCGACGGCCGCCGGATGTTCCAGCACAGCGATGGATACAAAACCCTGCTCGACGTGTTTGCCGCCAAGAACCCGTAACACCCCCATCAGAAGCAGCGCCGGTGCCTTCTTGCACTACTAACTTTGGGGTGCCCTGGCCAGGGAGGCAGCGACCTTCGCTTGGGTTTCTGCTCCCTTGGGGTAAACCCGATCGCTACCTGAAGGAATAACCATTATCGGCGTTGGAAAAAATTGGCGAACAGTGCCCGCAAAAGGGGCATTTCCTCTCTCGACGTCGCGGCGTTTCCTCAAACAGACTCCGGAAATCAGATTTGAACGACCAGTGCGGCGGAGCCGATTTCCTTTTCGGCCTGGATCCGGCCGTTATCTCGTTGCCGGGGAATACAATCAGGCCTGCAGCGAGGACCTAGCCCAGGTTGCCCAGGGCTGTGGCTGGAAGATGCGGATGACGGATCCGACCGCTGCGACGATGGCGGACAACCGGGTCAGCAAGGCGCCGTTTATTGACTCACCACGGCCTGTATTTTCTGGGAACCAGGCTCGCGAGCGAGGCCAGGCCGCTGATGTGGCACAGCATCCCCACGAAGCCGGCGATCCCGTCACTTATCGGGCCTGTTGTGAGAACGACGCCGACGCTGAGAGCGATTACGCCGCCGCCTAGGCGCCACGCGCGGTTCGCCTTCAGGTTCGATTCGTATCTCGAAACCCCATATTTCCGCCGCTCTCCACCACGGTTTCCCGACGGGTTGGGATCAGTCCGAGTGGGTCCCTCAACGACGCGGCCTACTTCGTCCACCCATCGGCCCGTTCCTACTTCCGGGCATTGCGCGTGCACGCTCTCGTCGACCGCGGCGAAGTCTGCCGGGTAGCCACGGTAGCTGATCTGCGAGAGGCTGACGTCGAAGTCCACCTAGCCATCCGCCCAGTATGCGTCATAACGGACCAGGCGCACCGGGCGGTGCAGCCACTTTGATGGTCTGATGAACGCCGTCGCGCGAACGGCGACGGGCTGATCTGCGGCTGCGGGCATGAATCGATAGTTACACATCTGCTTCCGGAGGCCTGTCCTGTAACCGTTGAGCAGGCGAGAGCGGTCCTAGGTCGGATGCAGCGTTTCATAACCCTTGTGTCCCGAAACCCTATCCTTCTGCGAGATGGAATTACCGCCCGCGGCGGGGGTAGACAGTTCCGGCGTACGTCGTGCCGTTCGGTGGCCCCACTCATTCTCCCCGCCTCAGCCGATGCTGTCGCTGATCTCCTGAGCCGGCCCGGCGTCTTGGAGCGCGTGGCCTCGGGGAAGGGGCCGCGGGGTCCGGTTGCTGAGCCAGGCGTCCATCTGCTCGGCAGGGATGGGTCGTGACATGAGGTAGCCCTGTGCCAGATCACAGCCGTAGTCCGTGAGTCTCCGGAGCGTTTCTTTGTCTTCCACGCCCTCTGCGGTCATTTCCAGGCCCAGGCTGTGTGCCATGTCGATGGTTGAGGCCACCAACGCCGTTGCGCGGGCGTCGTCCACCATGGTGAGGATGAAGGACTTGTCGAGTTTGAGCTCGTCGATGGGCAGTTCCCGCAGGTAGGACAAGGAGCTGTATCCCTTGCCGAAGTCATCCACGGCGATCCTGACGCCCATGTTCTTCAGGGCGGCAAGCACGGTGCGGGCCCGGTCGCGGTCGGCCACCAGGACGTCCTCGGTGATTTCGACGATGAGCGCGGACGGGGACAGCCCGCGGGCTATGGTCATAGCTGCGACCTGGTTCGGCAGTTTGGAGTCCATGATTGAGCTGGCTGAAAGATTGACTGCCACGGAAAGAGGCTGGTCCCGGGATGCCCAGACTGCGGCCTGGTCCAGCGCCTTTGCCAAGACGACGCCGGTCAGGGCCGGCATCAGGCCCGCTTCGTCAAAGCGTTTTAGGAAGGCGTCCGGCTGCAGCAGTCCCAGGACCGGATGTTCCCAGCGCACAAGCGCTTCCGCGCTGCGGACTTCTCCTGTTGCAAGGTTGATTTTCGGTTGGAAATGCAGGGTCAGCTGGTTGTCCCGGAGGGCCTCATTTAGTTCCTGCACCGTGTGGCACTGGCTGGATCCCGGTCCCGCGTCCCCATCCGAATACACTGCGTGCCCACTGCGCGTGGACTTAGCGGTGTACATTGCCATGTCAGCTTTGCGCAGCAGCAGGCTCAGGTCCCCTCCATGCCCCGGAAACAGCGAAATTCCTATGCTCGCGTTGACCTGCACGGTTATCCCGCCCAGGTCATACGGGTCTGCCAGTGCTTCGCGGAGCTTTAACGCGACCGCTTGGGCTTCATGAGGCACGCAGTCGTTGATGTGGACGACAAACTCGTCACCGCCCATACGCGTCAGCAGATCGGCCGGCGCCAGTTGCCCGGACAGGCGCGAAGCTACCTGCTGCAGGAGCCGATCGCCCACGTCGTGGCCGAGCCCGTCGTTAATCTCCTTGAATTTATCCAGGTCCAGCAGCAGCACTGCGCTGGGCCGGCCGGCTGCGGTTGCCAGGCGTCCGGGCAGCTCACCGTACAGGGCACGCCGGTTGGGAAGCCCTGTCAGTTCATCCGTCCGTGCCTGACGGGTCGCGTCCAGCAACCGGATTCTCTGCCGGAATACCATCGGCAGCGCAGCCAGCGCCAGCGTGAGGCTTGCCAGGACCACGGCCAGCACCGTGACCTGCTGTTGTGTGGCCAGGATCAGGACTCCCAGACCCGCAAGTGTGGCAAGAGCCGGCACAGCCTGCACCGGTATCTCCCGGCTGCGTCTCATGGCTGGTGCGCCGCTTCGGCTCTGAACCACGGTCCAGCAGGCGATCAGCGCAGCGCCGAGCGCCCAAGCGGCGTCCAGCGGCGTCCCTACGACATAAAGATCGTTGAGTTCCAACAGGGCGTGCACGATGTCGGCCCCGGTGTGGATCAGGAGCCCCAGGACCAGCAGTCCCCACCCACGGCCCACGTTTCGTCCTGCCGTGGCCGCTATGGCGATAGTGGCGGCGACGAGCAGCAAATCCATCAAGGGGTACGCTGCGCCGAGGACCGCCGCACCAGAGTGTGGCCCCTCAAACGCCGAACTCAACACAGGGTCCAGAACGACCGCGAGAAAGGCCGCGGCCCCGGACCCTCCGACGACACTGTCCAGGATCACAGGGCCTGCCATGTCCCGCATTTGGCGCCTCACCGTAGCAACCAGGGCCGCGAACATCAGGAGATAAAACCCGACGTAGCCGATGTCCGCAGGGGAAGGCAGTGGTACGTTCTCACCGGCGGCCGAGACCACCACGTAGTAGATGGTCCCGGCAGCGTGGCACGACAGCGCGAAGGCTGCCAGGACGATCTCCGGCCGCTGGCCCTTCAAGCGGTGCACCATGAGCCACCCGACTGCCGCAGGCAGGACTACCGCCGGCAGGCCCAGCACCCCGTCAACAAAGAAGCTGAAATCTTTCGTGCCCCGGAGAATCACCCCTGCCGCGTATGCGGCGGCAGCGACAAGAAGGGCACCACATATGAACCAAACATCCCGGCCCCAGCTGCGCCGGCCGCGGGACCCCACGGCCGTGTCACCGTGCATCAACCCTCAACCCATCCATCCCGGCCTCCGCATATAGAGGTGTAAGGCCGCCTCCAGTCGCCACGGAGTCTGAGCCGGAATCAGTGCATCCAAGCACCGCGCAAGCAATCACATCTTGCGGAAAGCGGGACATCTGGCCATGGATGCAGCCAGTGAAAAGCCCCGGCCGCACACCCCGGTTGTCACGCACGCCTTGCCCAGCTGTCACGGTCCGGGGCAGAAGCGACGATATTTACAACGTCACTCTTATGTACACTGCGCCTGCCCGCTCCATTATCGAGCCAGATCCAAAACGATGAACCATCTGGCATCCACTCATCAATGACGCCACTCCCAATATGATGGCCGTGGCTGAACAGATCCACATGGCTTCCCTCCGGAATGAACTCAAATGCAGCTTTCATGGATTCAGGATCTTGGCTTCCAGTCACGAGTGAGGGATCCCCATCTCGCATGATTCCCGCGTCAGCCCATAGGGCACATCGGCGCTCACGGCCACGCTGAA
Source organism: Arthrobacter sp. NPDC056493 (assembly GCF_042795115.1). Lineage (NCBI taxonomy): Bacteria > Bacillati > Actinomycetota > Actinomycetes > Micrococcales > Micrococcaceae > Arthrobacter > Arthrobacter sp. NPDC056493. Next base: position 5,368 of record NZ_JBHTSL010000088.1, read on the forward strand.
GGACCCAGCGGAATGCCGCGTTACCAGGATGCCATGCCTGCCCTCATTCATGGCGTCCCCCTGGAGTAACTCGACGGCTCTTCCCAGGTCCTCGTTGACCAACCGCGGCTTGTCCCCCGTGACGTAGTACACACCGCTCTCCATGGCCGTGATCACTCTGCCGTACCGCCCTCTCTCATGCTGGGGACTTGGTGCCACGATGTCCGCCTCAATGCGAGGCCTTACCGAACCCGCGGGTCACTAGTCGCTAGTTGCATGCCTAAATCCTGCCCAACCACGTCTGACCCCGATGAGAGGTAAAACGCTATCGTTCCCGTTCCGGCTACCACCATCGGCGGCTCTCTAAAATCCTACGGCTGGTGACGCCGGGAGCGCCGGGCGGCACCTTTCAGTTCGTGCAATCTTTGAACCATAAAGAGGCCGCTCGTGCAATTCATTGGCATAACCACTGCCAGGAACCGGCCACGCACCAACCGCGCCCTGTTTCCCACTGTGCTTGGAGCGGCGGGTCTTCCGAGCCAATCCCCTGGGCCGGCCGGTTCCGCAATTGTCGAAGGGGTGTGGCGAAGGCTGGACGAGGCCAAAGACATTGCGCGGACTGGCCGGATGCGGAACGTGTGGCGCCGGAGCGGCTGGCCAGGAGAATCCGCCCCGCGTTGGCGATCTGCTCACGCATCGTGCCGGTCAATGCGGAGAGTTTGACGACGTCGCCGTGGCCGAGCGTTGCGGCCGCATACTGCTCAGCGTGGATAAGAAGTCACAAGTCCAGGAGATGGCCCGATCCCGGCCAGCGCTCCCGATGAAGCCCGGTTGCAGACATCCGCAACCGGGTCAAAGCATGGAACGCCCCCGTTTCCGTGACGGGGAGGGGACTTCGAGCAGTCGCGGGCAGCGCCGCCGCGCAAAATGCCAGGCATCCGCTCTAAGTCCCGATCAGTTTCCTGAGCTCATGCGCGCGGCTTCGCAGTGCTTCGGGATTCTCCTGCACGTCCCTTAGCGAGGAGCCAGTGCACTCTTTGACGGCACGCCGCATGGCTTGCAGGGTCTTGAATCCGCTGGCCTCTGCCATGCCCGCCAGGGAACGTCTCCGGGAGTTGGGGTCAGTGAGGAGATCGAGTGCCTCCAGGGTCCGGAGCATCCGGATGTACCCCTTCACGGGCAGATATTCATCTTCGAAGAGGTAGTACAGGGCTCGGCGGGAAAGGAACGAGTAAGCCACCACAGCGTCCACATCAAGGTCTTGGTTTCTGTAGTTCCTGTGGATGAACTTCTTGATCGCCGCCAGGCGTGCCGGTTTGAGGTCGCCCGCGGCGGGTTCTTCCAGCAAGGAACTGATCAGGGCCACCATCATGGACCTGGCCACCGGCCCGAGCCGGTGTACCGCCCGCTCAATTCCCGTGCGCTGCCAGTCCGACAACCAGGGAAGAAGCAATCCCCGGACCATCGGGTTCTCCCGGACGTCGGTCATTCTCTGCAGCCGTTTTACTGACTTTTCGTCCAGGCCAAGCAGGCTACGATCGATGTTGAGCTGCACCGTGGCCAATCCGGCGGGCGCGGTGAATCCGCCGCCGGAAGAAAGATCCAGGAACCTTACCGTGCCAGGAGAGATCACTTCTGAGCGTCCCGAGAAGTTGAATTCGGCCGATGAAGCCTTGAAATGGACAAGCCTTATGTCGCAGGAACATGAATCCCGGTTCCAGTAGCCAGCCACTGGCTCGTTGACGAGCTCGACAATGCTGAAACCAGGACCACACAGCGTTGAAGCGGTTGGATTGAAATTACGGCGCACCGGGCTGTCGACTTTTTCAAGCCGCATGGGAGTATCAACTGCAGTGCCGTACCAGGTGCGCCAGTGTTCAAACCGCTCTTCCGGATTCAGCCGGGCCGGAACGCCGTAGCGTCGGATCTGCCCACCTTGCAGTTCCTCCGGACCCAGCCCGCCAGCGTCATCGGCGGAGGCAACGATGTATCCCATGGAACCTTCCCGCTGTGAAGAACGAAAACCCCGGCTTGATCTGCAGGGACAGCCTGTCCAGTATTACTTCACCCGGGGGGACCTCCGGCGGCGGTCCCCCCGGCAGGCATTCGGGGGTACACCCGCCGGGAGGATGAGAGAAAACTATCAAACCATTCGCCGACAAACAATTCGTGCGCAAACCATGGGAGATGGGCACATCACTCCTGCGCAGAACCGCCTGATTAAACACGGAAGATGCCCACCTCCCGTGTTCGGCCTATCCGAGGCCTGCAGGTTCCTGGTGACCGTCGCCGTCGACGATCCGGCCGGTCACGGGCTTGCGGGAGAGGCAGACTTCCCCGGCTTCGGGGCCGGTTGATGTGGCAGCGGCGATGGCTTCGTGGTCATCGGCTTTGGAGTAGGCGTGGCGGAGGTGGACCGGTTCGATGGGTTCGCCTGAAAGTTTTTCCTGGCGTCGTTTGTAGGTCAGGTTCAGGGCTTCGACGATGATCGCGAAGGCCATCGGGCCGTAGATCAGGGCCTTATCGATCTTGACCTCGAAACCGTCGGCAATGAGGAACGTTCCGATCAGCACCAGGAAGGCCAGGGCCAGCATCTTTACGGTGGGGTGCCGGTTCACGAAGGAGAAAATGAACTTCGCGGAGAACAGCATGACGCTGAACGAGAGCAGGACCGCGGCGACTATGACCAGGAGGTTGTCGACCATGCCGACGGCGGTGATGACCGAATCGAAGGAAAACACCATGTCCAGCAGGATGATCTGGGTCAGCACGGCACCAAACGTCACGCTGCTAACCCGGCCCGGGCCGTGGGACTCGCGTCCTTCGAGTTTTTCATGGATCTCGGTGACCGCCTTGTAGACCAGGAAAAGGCCGCCGAAAATCAGGATCAGGTCCCTGCCTGAAAAACCCTTCCCGAAGAGTTCGAACAGATCGTTTGTCAGGCTGATGATCCATGACGTAGCGAACAGCAGCACGATCCGCATCAGCATCCCCAGGGTCAGGCCAAGGTTGCGGGCTTTGGCCTGCTGCTCCACGGGCAGCTTGCTGGCCAGGATCGAGATGAAGATGACATTGTCCACCCCCAAAACTATTTCCAGCACGAAAAGCGTAACGAAAGCAACGGCAAGGTCCGGTGTCAGTTCAAATGCTAAGTCCACTTACGAAGTGTAACCGACGTTATTTCCTGGAACAGGAACGGGGCAAATTCCGGTTGCCGGAATCTCGATTATCGGAGTTGGGAAATCAACCGAAGTGGCGGGAAAGCCGCCTTGCCATGCGAATTGCGGACGCTGACCGCCGTGGCCCTGCGGTGGTCGCGAAAATGGATGGTCGAGCGGGAAAGGGACAATGCAAGCCCGGCAAAGCGCCGACCCTGACCAGCACATTTGCTTATCAAAGGACTTGGTCAGGGCCGGCGCTGAGCGGGTTGCTAAGCAGCGTTTTCCGCGGTCTGGGCTTCTGCTTCGGCCTTTACGGCGATTTCCACGTCGTCAGGGCGTTCGTTGACGAAGTACATGATGATCATGCCGAGGAAGGGTCCTGCTGCGAGCGTGATCAGGGCTGCCATGAAGGAGTTGTCGGAGGCGGCGAAGACGGCGCCGACCGCCAAGGGGACAAGGACGCTTCCGATCTGCCACATGGCGTTGGTCATTCCGGCGGCGCTGCCGACGACGCGGCTGCTCACGAGCCGCGGTACGAGGGCCACGATGAGCGGAAGGTAGCAGTAGGCGCCGAGTCCGAGCAGCGGGGCAGCGATGAAAAAGGCGACGGCGTTGTCCAGCAGGCCGAAGACGACGAGCATGACGGAGAAGCAGCCGAGCACCACCATGGCGGGAACCCTGCGGGCGCCGTTGAATTTGTCGGCGATCCAGCCGATGAGGGGCTTGCCCAGGACGCCGAGGGTTGCGTAGATGGCCACGATGCCGCCAGCGACCATGGGGTCTATGCCGTGCCCTTTGATCATGAGGGCATTGGACCAGGTGATGAAGCCGTAGGTTCCCCAAAAGCCGCCGAACCCGGCAAGGGCCAGAAGAAGAAGGTTTTTGTTGCGCGCCAGTTCGAGGAGGACAGACCGGCCTTCTGCGCGGTGGGTGGCCTTGGAGACGACCGGGCCAGGCCTCAACATGGTATAGCAGACGACGCCGGCGGCGATGGAAATGCCTCCAAAAAGCAGATAGGAGGCGTGCCAGGAGTAGTGCTCAATGAGGTAGGGGACGGCGGTGTTTGCCACGACGACCCCGAGGGAAGTCGCGGAAGTGTAGATCCCCATGGCTTTGCCGAGCTCCTCGGGACGGAACCAGCTGGAGATCAACTTGATGCCCGCGGCATATTCTGCCCCGGCGAAGAGGCCAATGACAGCCTGGACGGCCATTCCGATCCACGCGGACGTCGTGGAGCCGAAAAACATCATGAAGGCTCCGGCGCCCACCAGGGACACGGAAATGAGGAGGCGGCCGCCGAGCTTATCTGTGAGGAATCCGCTTCCGGCGTTCGAAACGACGTATCCGATGTAGTAGAAGGTGGCGAAAAGGCCCAGGCTCGCCAGCGGCACGCCGAGGTCTTCTCCAATGAAGATGGATGCCGGACCCCAGGTCGAGCGGTCAACGGAGGTCATGGTGAAGGCGAGCCAGCAAAGCAGAAGTACCAGCCAGCGATAGGGGCTCTTGGATTGATCAATGGCGCTGGAGATTCGGGCAGGGCCGAGAGTAGTCATGTGTATCCCATTCTGAGGGGGCGTCGTTGCCGCGGGACATCGCGAAAACAAGAATTTGGGTGTGATGAATATAACCACCCTCGGCGACGGAAAGCAACGCATTTTGTCCGCATGGTGCCATATTGCGCGTAAAACGGACGTTCTAGATGTTGAGGCCGTCCCTCAAATCCGTGATGAACTCGTCAGCGGCGTCCCTTAGCGGGGGGAGGAAGTTCCTGGTCATGTCCCGGTCAGGGATAGTGGCCTCGTGGACTGAGGCGCTAATGGCGGCCACAACCTCGCCTCGGCGGTTTCGAAGGGGGACTGCGACGGCGCGTATTCCCGCTTCGAGCAATTGGTCAACGTAGCTCCAGCCTTGCTCACGAACGGTCGCCAGTGTGGCGTCGAGGTCTGCAAGACCGTTGGTTGCCGCGTTTCTGCCCGCGGAACTCCTGGCGTCTTTGAGGGCGTCGGGGGGCAGGAGGGACAGGAGAACCTGGCCCAGGGCCGTGCGCTCTGCCGGAACCCGGGTGCCGGGGCGAATGTTCACTATCAAGGGACTGGGTGCGCTGGCCCTGGCTACGTAGCGCAGGTCCATGCCGTCCAGAACGCCGATCGAAACCGAGGCTCCGAGCTTTCGCGCCAATGCTTCGAGGCGGGGTTTGGCCACGTCCGCGAGCGAAAGCCGGGACAGCAGGGAGTATCCCAGCTCCAGGACCAGGGGGGTCGGGGTGTAACTGCGCCCCTGCTGTTCGAGGTAGCCAAGTGAGGCCAGGGTCAGCACGAAGCGACGCGCTGCCGAGCGCGGGAGCCGGCACCGCTCGGATATCTGTGCCAGGTTCATGGCCGGATGACCTTCATCGAAGGCGGTGAGAATGCACAACCCCCGTTCCACCGACTGGATGACATCCGATGGACGCACCTCGGGGCGGGTGGGGGCCGCGGGTGCCATCAGGGACCTGCCGGGGGCTTCCCCGGAAGCCGGCCAGAGGGCGGCCGCAGTCCGTTGCGCGGCGGATTGGAGACGCGGAACGAAGTCGCTCTCGAGCACTTGGATGTTCACGCGCGTGGCGTGCGCGGCAATGTTCAGGGCGGCGACGATCCGGCCCTCCGGGTCATGCAGGGGAACGGCCACTGACCGGATTCCCGGGGTCAGCTCCTGATCGGCCACCGTCCAGCCACGCATACGCGCTTCCCCGATCCGCTCCCTCACGTAGTCCGGATCGAAACCAGGTCCGGGCTCAACCGCCGAAAGGTAGTCCTCGAGTTCGTCGGGAGCGAGGTCGCCCAGCAGGACACGCCCGGTGGCCGTGCCGTGTGCGTCGACGCTGGTGCCGACCGTGATGTTTGCGGTGACGATCCTGTCGGCGGCCACGCGGGCGGTGTAATACACGCGGCGCTTGTGGAGCACCGTCAGGGAGGCTGTTTCCCCAACCGCCTGGACGAGCTCGTCCAGATGCGGGAGGGCGGCATCGGGCAGTGGGTTGCTGCGAAGGTAGGCGTCCCCTATCGCGAGTACCCCTGGGACCAGCCTGTACCCCTCCGCTGACAGGCCCGCGTAGCCCAGGTACTCCAACGTTAGGGCGAACCTGCGCGCCGCAGTGCGCGTAATACCAACCAGCGATGCCACGTCCGCGACGGAGAGGGCCTCTTCCCGCGCACTGAATGCCCTGAGGACCGACAGGCCCCGCTCCAGAGAGTCCACATAGTCCGGGTCTGTGGCCGCGAGCTCTGCGGCGACCGGCATTGATGCATTCACACTCTCGAATCTAGACCATCGCCCGTCCGGCCAGTGGAGGTGCGCCGCCGCGCACTGCTTGACCGACGAAAGAAACCCATGCAACACTTCATTGACCGAATAACGCGCAAACGCGCGGTAAACGGACATCACGAAGATTGCGACCTACATAGGAAGGCCCCACAGTGCTCACTACAGAACAGAACGTCCTGCTGACCCGGACCGGCCCGGAAACACCCATGGGCCGCCTGTTCCGGCGTTATTGGTTCCCCGCCCTCCTCGCCGGAGAACTCCCCGGGGCGGACTGCCCCCCGGTGCGCGTCCAGCTCCTGGGCGAGAAACTCATAGCCTTCCGGGACACTTCCGGCCGGCTGGGCCTGCTGGACGAGTTCTGCGCACACCGGACCGCTTCCCTGTACTTCGGCCGCAATGAGGAAAACGGCCTCCGGTGCGCCTACCACGGGTGGAAGTACGACGTGGAGGGCAACCTGACGGACATGCCGTCCGAGCCTGAAGACTCCAAGTTCAAATGCCGGATCAGGCAGAAGTCATATCCCCTCGTGGAACGGGGAGGCGTGCTCTGGGCATACATGGGTTCCTCGGAGCAGATGCCCGACCTGCCGGAGCTTGAGTGGGCCCTGCTCGGTGATGGGCAGCGCTTCATTTCCAAGCGCCTTCAGGAAACCAATTACCTTCAGGCCATGGAGGGCGGCATCGACTCCAGCCACGTTTCCTTCGCCCACCGCTTCAACCTCGACGACGACCCCATGCACTCCGGAACGGCCGGCAATGAGTACATCAAGGCGGACACCCGCCCGAAGTTCGAGGTCGCCGAAAGCGACGGCGGCCTGCTGATCGGAGCCCGGCGCAACGCGAACGAGGAGGAGTTCTACTGGCGCATCACCCAGTGGATCATGCCCTTCTACACGATCATTCCCCCCTTCGGCACCCACAACCCCATGGGCGGCCACGCCTGGGTCCCGATCGACGACACCACCTGCTGGGCCTGGTCCTGGAACTACCACCCGACCCGCGACCTGCGCGAGGACGAACTCGAGCAGATGCGTAACGGCGACGGCATCCACGCCAAATACATCCCCGGAACCTATCGGACCCTCGCCAACAAAGACAACGACTACCTCATGGACCGCGAGGCCCAGAAGCAGAACAAAACCTTCTCGGGCATCGAGGGCATCGCCGCGCAGGACTTCTCCCTGCAGGAAAGCATGGGCGACATCGCGGACCGCACCAAGGAGCGGTTGGGCACCTCCGACGCCGCCATCATCCTGGCGCGGCGCCGCCTGCTCGCAGCACTGGACTCCATGGAGGACGAGGCCCTCCCGGGCCTCGACACCGCAGACCAGCGTGTCCGCTCGACGTCCGTGCTGCTCCCCAAGGACGTGCCATTCCACGAGGGTGCCCAGCAGGCCATCCAGGTAGTCCCCGGAACCGACTTCGTATCCATCTAGACCGAACCAACCAGGAGTTCCGCATGAAAGAGCACAGTTCCATGGTTGTGTCTTCGGACCCGGCCGCGATGCTGGCAGCGCCCCTTCCCGATGCCGTCAGGGCCGCTGTCTCGTTGCCTGATTCGACCACCACGGTCCAGGCGATGGACCCGGGACTGGCCACGAACGCCGCAGGCTGGCTCAAGGTGGAATCCTCCGCGCTGTGCGGGACCGACCTGGACCTGTACCAGCAGGGCCTGGGCCATCCCACAGTGATGGGCCACCACGTCATTGGCGAAATCGTCTCCATCACCCCGGTCATGCAGTGGGCGTGGGACGTCGAGGTCGGCGACAGGGTGGCCCTGGAGGAATACCTGCCCTGCGGGCGGGCCACCTGCGCTGCCTGCCTGCAGCCGGACATGTACCGTTTCTGCCCGGACGCGGATCTGTGGGGCGGGCAGCGCCGGGTAGGAATGCTGGGACTCCATGAGGGTTCCGGTCTTCACGGCGGCAACGCGGAATACATGGAACTGTCAGCCCGGACAGTGCTGCACAAGCTGCCCCGGGACCTGGACCCGAACCTCGCCGCGTGGACCCAACCCTTCGCCAACACGGTTGATTGGGTCATTAACATCGGTGGCGCCACGAGTGGCTCGCGCGTCGCCATCATCGGACCGGGCTACCACGGCATCGCCGCCGTGGCGGCCGCCAGGGCATCCGGCGCACACGAGATCGTCGTGCTCGGACGCAACTCGCGCACCAGCCGGGACCGCCTGGAGATCGCAGAGGCCATGGGCGCCTCCATCGTCGTCAACGATGACGCCTCATCAACTTCGACGGCCTTGGGCCGGCACGGCAAGGCCACCGGATTCGATGTCATCGTCGATACGGTCGGCCTTGGTGGACCAGCCCTCCAAACCACGGAACACCTCCGGAAACTGGGACGTCTGGTCCTGGCCGGACTCGGGGACACCCCCGTAGCAGAAGTGAACCTGAAGACCCTGGTGCGGGGGGCGTCCGGCGTCGTCGGCGTACGCGGCCGTTCGCCGCAGGCCCTCACCAGGAGCATCGAACTCCTTGCCGCCGGAAACATCGGCCTGGAACACGTGCCCAGTATTGAGGTCGGGCTCGACGGCGTCGACGAACTCTTCCGAACTTTGCTGGACCGGTCAGGGCCCAGCAGTCCGCACGTCGTCGTTCGACCTTCGCTCTGAACAGCGACAACCCAAGCTAAGGAGAACCCATGACACATCTAACGTCGCGCGCCTACTATAAGGCCCGCATCCTGCTCGTCCCCCTCGGGCCCTCGGGCGCGGCACTCGTCTCGTCAATGGCCGGCGCCGGCCTGCGGGAAGTCCTGGTCGCGGCACCGGCAAACCATCCCGACGGTGCACTCCTCCGGGCCATCGACGAAACCGGGACCCGCCTCGCCACAGAAACCCTCAGCGACCTCGCGGCCAGCACAGACATGATGGTATTCCTCGGATCCCGGCTCGAAGAGGTTCCGGACAGTTTCGTTCAGGCCATCGCCACTGCCGGGCGGAACCAGGGAACCCTTCTCGCGGGCGTCCTGGTCAGCGTCGGCGGCTGGGATTCCGAACCCGGTTCGACATCCATGACCGTGCTCCGCCGTGAACTCGACATGCTCGTCACCGTGCGAAAAACAGACCTCGCGCGCGACTTCATCGAAGTCCTCAAAGGCGGAACCAGGGAAGCCATTCCCGGCAAACTCTTCCAGCACCCCACTACCGGAGCCAGCCATGTCCACTGACACCTTTGACCTCGTTGTGACGGGCATGCGCCAGGAATCCGCAGGTGTCATGTCCCTCGAACTGGCCCCGCCGGACGGCAGCACACTGCCCGAATGGCAGCCCGGCGCCCACGTGGACATTGTCCTCCCCTCGGGCCTGGTGCGGCAGTACAGCCTGTGCTCTGACCCCCGGAACCTCCGGAAATACCGTCTCGCAGTCCTTCGCGAGACCGATGGGCGCGGAGGGTCCGAGGAACTCCACTCCGGGACCCGGCTCGGCACAACACTGACAGCGCGCGGACCACGCAACCATTTCAGTATCGAGGATGGTGCCGCCCACTACCTCCTGGTCGCAGGGGGGATCGGCATCACTCCCATCCTGGCCATGGCACGGGAACTCATGGCAGCAGGCAAAAGCACCCGACTCATCTACTGCGGATCCAGCCGCCAAACCATGGCGTTCATCGACGAACTCCAGGAGACCATGGGAGACTCCCTGGCGCTTTACCCCCGGGACGAGCGAGGCCGCGCCGATCTGGTCACCGAGATCACGAACGCGCCCGCCGGAACAGCCGTATACGCCTGCGGACCGGAACGGCTCCTGACCGACCTTCAAAACGCGACCGCCGCCACACTGGGCGCCGACGCCTTCCACGCGGAACGCTTCTCCGCAGCCAAGCCGCCCACCGGCACCGAGGAAATATCGGAAGCAGCGGCAGACGCCGCCTTTGAAATTGAACTGCGGCAATCCGGCTGCACGCTTGTCGTTCCACCGGAAAAGTCCGTTCTGGATGTCGTGCTCGAAGTGAACCCCTCTTTCATGTCCTCCTGCGAAGAAGGATTCTGCGGTACCTGCGAAACAAAAGTCCTCGAAGGCGACGTCGACCACCGCGACACCATCCTCTCCGAAAAGGAACGGGCCAGGAACGACACCATGTTCATATGCGTCAGCCGCTCCAAATGCCCCAAACTCGTTCTGGACGCCTAGAGTCCCGTCGCGCGTTATTCGCACACCGCAGGCCCGCCGCCGACCTGTCCCTGTACGCCTCCTTGCCGGCGGTCACGCTACGACCATGCCCGTCTTTTGGCCGCTTACCTACCCCGGCAACCGCACTCTGCGCGGACTGAAGGCTGGCGTACAGGGGCTTGGCATTCACGCACATCAACAAAATCGCAGGAAACTCAGCTCGATTCTGGAGCACGGGATTCCGGCAGAGGACGCCACGGGCGGCGTCCTAGTGCAGCCCGTCAGGCTCTTGATCAGAAAAAAGGCGGTCGTTTTGCAACGCTAGATGCCGCCCCGGCGGGTGTGGCTGAGCGCCCACGACCCGGTCAGCGGTGCTTTCGCACTGCTGTGTCGCGAGGCAGTTCGTCCGCCGCTCAGAGCATTGTGGGCAGTACTCCGCCGTCAGCCCGCACGGCAGCTCCGTTCGTGGCAGAGGAGAGCGGGCTCGCCAGGTAGACGATGAGGTTGGCGATTTCGTCAGGCTCGATGAAGCGCTCAAGGAGCGAGGTTTTGTTCCCGCCAATGATGGCGGC
>NZ_JBHTSL010000089.1:0-15512 GCF_042795115.1 Arthrobacter sp. NPDC056493
ACGACTCCGCCGCAGCCGGCCCCTCCTTCAAAACAGCCACCGCACGCGAAATCTCCGCCCGCGACAACGGATCCAGGGGGTGCGCTACCCCAACAACAGTCGCGGCTTCAGTATCGATAGTCATGCTTTTACTCCTTAACTAGGTCCTTCAACAGGAAGAGGTGCCTATGGCCTGGGAGCCGAAGTGCTCCGGAAACGGGCCTTGAGGAAGCCGAGGGGCAGTCATGCTGGTTGTTGACCCACACACGCACGGCCTGGATCTCGTGCCCGGCCCGGTCGGTGGTGTTGCCGTTGGGGCCAAAAGACACAAAAGTCCCTGGATTCTCAGAACTGTTCGTCCTTGTCAGAACTGTTCATCCCTGGTGCAGATGAGCTCTGCTTCGAGCCCTGCCGGTGTGATGCCGGTCACCTGCATTCCTTTCACAAGCAAAACTACGTGAGGGAATTCAATTAGGCGAGTAATTCATAAAGATTTACTTGAGAAATTCGGCACCATAAATTCCCACTGCAGTTAACATGTTGGAAACATTTGGAAACACGGCCCAGACTGTCGCCGGCGGCGCGGGAATGCTAATGTTCTGCACCGTGGGCCCGAAGACTTGCGTCCCCTCGTGAGCAAGGCAAGCGTGCCCGTCCGAGGGAAAGTTGGTACCCAGTGTCTGCTCGCGGTGATCGCTTCATCACCCCCCGCTCCCCAGTGGAGGGTCTGCGCCGCCGGAGACTTTCCTTCTTGCCGGTCTTCGCGCAGGCAGTCGCAGGCGTGGCACCTGCGGGTGCCATGTCCGTCATTCCGGCTCTTGTCTTTCCGGGACTCGTCTTTGGGTCCAGTGGACCGAACCTCGTGGTCACATTCGGCGCGGCCATGGCGGTCATGGTCCTGGTTTCCTTCTCCCTGCGACCGATGGCACAGCGCATGGCCGCTGTCAGCGGCCTCTACAGCTACACGGCCAAGGGACTTGGCCAGCGGACGGCAATCACCGCCGGCTGGTCAGCTATGTTCGGTTACGGCCTCGTCGCCATGGCGAGTCTGTTGCTTGTGGGCACATACGTCGTCCAGCTGTTCATCAACCTCGGGGTCCCCGTCGCGGACTCCAAGGTCATCACAGTGCCGGTCATTGTTGCCGCCGCGGCCGCGGCCTGCCTCCTCATGGTGAGGGGGATCCGGGTATCGGCGTGGTTCACCGTGTTATTGGAATCCATTTCAATCGGTGTCCTCGCCGTCCTCATGATCGTCTACTTCGCGTTCAACGCACCAAGCGCCAATCTCGGGAGTGTGTTTGCGTGGAACGGAGATTTTGATTCGTTGCCGATCGGCATCGTCGTGGCCGTAAGTGCCTTCGTTGGCTTCGAAAGCCCGACCACGCTGGGCGGCGAGGCACACAGGCCCTTCGTTACCGTGCCACGTGCCATCACGTGGACCCCCATTCTTATGGGCGTGCTGTGCCTTCTTGCAGTAACCGCCCAGGACGCCGCACTCAAGGAGGCACCGTTGAGCATCGCGGCCAGCTCTACACCGTTGTCTGACCTGTTTTCCCAGTCTTCCCCTGTGTCTGCCGCGGTCCTTGACCTGGGAATCGCAGCATCCTGGTTTGGCTGCGCGATCGCATCCGTGAACGCCCTTGCCAGGATATTTTTCTGCATGGGAAGGGAAGGGGTGGCGCCGCGACTGGTCGGCCGGACCCATCCCGTCTTTCGAACTCCCTCGACGGCAATCATGGTAATCATGCCGATAGTTGCCATCGTTCCCATCGGCGTCATCATCTTCGGCGCCAGTCCGGAGCGGGGCCTCGTGAACCTCTTCACACTGGGCGCCTATGGATACCTTGGCTCCTATATCCTTGCCAGCGCGTCAATGCCCTTCTTCCTGCGCCGGATAGGCGAGAGCACGTACTCCAGCTGGATACTGGGAGCCGTGACTACCGTCGCCCTCGGAGCGGTCTTCTGGACGGCCGCGGCGGCATCGATCCGCACTGGCAGTCTGCAAACGGTCATCTACGCCGGTGTACTCCTGGCCAGCGTCCTGTACGCCACGTTCCTCCGCCTCCGGTTACCCGGGCGTCTGGCGTCCGTCGGCATCTACGACGAAACCCGGGAATTGGACCTCTTTAATGGCAGGGCTACCCCATGACCTACAGGCCCACCCACTCCGGACCCAGCACGACGTCAAACCCGCTCAGGATCCTGGAAATCGTGGCCCGGTTCGGTACCGGGACAACGGCTAAAGAGGTCACCGATGCCCTGCAGATGCCGCAGGCGACCGCGTACCGGATTTTGAATTCGCTCGTCGCGGACGAATATCTGGCCCGCACATCCGACCTCCGTGGTTTTGCACTCGGACAGGCGATTTCGGGGCTGATTACTGCCGCGACTCCCCCAACTGTTCCCACCGCAGCCCGCGCCCTGATACAGGAATTCCGCGGCGGGAACCGTTTTGCAGTGCATCTCTTCATGTTCCGGAGCGCTTCCCTCAGGGTTGCCGATGAAGACCCGGATTATCCGCTCCACTCTGTTTTCGAAATGCTCCGGTATCCGCATGCGTCCGCCGCAGGAAAGCTGATGCTTGCTGAACTTGGCGATCCGGCCATCTCACTCCCGAAAGGGCCGCTGGTGAAGCTGACACAGCACACCATCACAAACAGTGGTCAGTTGGAAGAACAACTGGCGGAAATAAGGCTCAATGGCGAGGCCTCGGAAATCAACGAATTAGAACAGGGCTCCGCCAGTCTGGCACTCCCCGTCCGGCTGCCTGACGGCGTGGCCGGCGCAGCCCTGTGCCTGTCCAGTCCCGCGGAGCGGTTCACGGCAACTCGCGAACACGCGCAAGCGGCCCGTGAACTTACGTCACGGCTGGCACCATTCCTGTTCTGATCGCCACGAAGGCGCGCCAGGAATTGCTGGCGCGCCTTATGTGTGGAGATCCTGTCTTTCTTCTTACTGGGCTGCTTTGGCGAGGGTTTCGCGTTCGGCGGCGATGGTGGTGTTCTCCCCGTGTCCGGTCCTGACGATGGTGTCCGCGGGGAGGGTGAGGAGCCGTTCGCGGATGGAGGCCAGGATGGTGGGGTAGTCGCTGTAGGAGCGGCCGGTCGCGCCGGGTCCGCCGTTGAACAGGGTGTCCCCGGTGAACACGGTCCCCTCGGTTTCGAGGTGGAAACAGGTGGAACCGGGTGAGTGGCCGGGGGTGTGGATCGCCTTCAGCACTGCCCCCGCGACCTGGAACTCGTCCCCGTCCTTGATTTCCTTATCGGGGGTGGTGCCGGGGTAGACCTGTTCCCAGAGGACCTGGTCCTCCGGGTTCAGCCAGATGGGGGCGCCGACGGCGTCGGCGAGTTCGCGGGCGGCGCCGATGTGGTCGTTGTGCGCGTGCGTGAGCAGGATCGCCTGGACCTTCCGGCCCCGGACCTGGTTGATGATCGCGGCCGCGTCGTGCGGGGAATCAATGATCACGCACTCGGTGCCGTTCCCGACGATCCAGACGTTGTTGTCCACATCCCAGGTCCCCCCGTCCAGGGAGAACGTCCCCGAGGTGACCAGATTCTCAACCGTGACACTCACGCGGACGCCCTCTCGGAGTGGATTTCGACGACGGAGCTGATTTCAACAACTGAGCGGAGGACTTTGCCCCCGTGCATCGTTTCGAAGGCCTCTTCCATCTGGTCGATGGCGATGCGCTCAGAGACGAATGACTTAAGGTCAGGGTTGCCCCGCCAGCTTTCTTGACGGATCTTGGAAATGGCCAGACTGCGAACCGTTTCACCGAAGACCTCGTCGGGGTCGAGGCGGCGGAGTTCTTCGGCGAGGCAGTCGCGGAGGCTGCGCCGCGGGAGGGAGATCCGCTGCGCGGGCTGCCCGGGCTGGGTGAGCTCGGCGACGGTGTGTCCAGGCCGAAACAGCCGGATGTCGCCGGAGGTCCGGGTCAGCTGGACGCCACGAATGCCGGTGCCGGCGGGCTCAGCGACGATGGTGACCGGCACGTCCAGGGCCTGCGTGAGCCACGCCGCGAGCAGGATGGTGCTGGGCGAGTCCGTGGCGCCTTCGACGGTGACAGAAGTGATGGGGGTACCGTCTGCCTGATCCAGGACGGCGGCGAGCTTAATCCGCCAGTTGGTCAGCCGGGTCCAGGCGAGATCGGTGTCGCCGGCCTTGTAAGTGTTCCGGATGTTCTCCAGCGCCACCTGCGGCTCGGCCTCGTTCGCAGAATCCGTGATGCGGCGGTGCGCAATCCGCCCGATAGAGGTTTGGCTGGCGTTCTCCGGGGCCCCGTTCGGCCACCACGCCACAATTGGGGCGTCGGGCAGCAGCAGCGCGGCGACGAGGGATTCGCTCTCCTCGGCGAGTTCACCGAAACCGCGCAGCACGATGACCTCGGAGGCGCCGGCGTCCCCGCCGACCCGAATCTGCGCGTCGAGCCGGGCGGGTTCGTCCAGCGAGCCGGCCGCCAGCACGATGATCCGGCAGGGGTGTTCGCGGCTGGCCTCATTGGCCGCCTCGATCGCTTCCTCTTCCAGCCCGGACTTGGTGATAACCACCAGGGTGAGGACGCGGCCGAGGGCGATCACTCCGCCCTGCGCGCGCAGGGACTGGATCCTCTTGGAAACGTTGGAGGTGGTGGTGTTGGGGAGATTTACAATCATGGTCTTCTCCAGGTGCGTCCGTCGCGGGTTAGCAGCTCGTCAGCGGAAGCCGGGCCCCAGCTGCCGGGCGCGTACGGCTCGGGCTGGTCGGGCAGGGAGGCCCAGTACTTCTCGAAGGGGTCCAGGATCTTCCAGGACAGTTCCACCTCCTGGTGGCGGGGGAACAGCGGTGGCTCGCCCAGGAGCACGTCCAGGATCAGCCGCTCGTAGGCCTCGGGGCTGGACTCGGTGAACGCGTGGCCGTAACCGAAGTCCATGGTCACGTCCCGGACTTCCATCTGGGTGCCGGGGACCTTGGAGCCAAAGCGGATGGTGGCGCCCTCGTCGGGCTGGACCCGGATGACGACGGCGTTCTGGCCGAAGTCGTCATCGCCCTGACCACGGAACAGCAGGTTCGGTGCCCGCTTGAAGACGACCGCTATCTCGGTGACCCGCCGGCCCAGACGCTTCCCGGCGCGCAGGTAGAACGGCGCGCCGTTCCAGCGCCGGGTGTTAATGTCGACGCGGATCGCGGCGAAGGTTTCGGTGGTGGAGCCGGCTGGGATGCCCTCTTCTTCCAGGTACCCCTGGACCTGTTCCCCGCCCTGCCAGCCGCCGGCGAACTGCCCCCGGGCGGAATGCGTGGACAGGTCCTCCGGTAGCCGGACCGCGGCGAGGACCTTTTCCTTCTCGGCGCGCAGGTCATCGGCGTTGAAGGAGATCGGCTCCTCCATTGCGGTCAGCGCGAGGAGCTGCAGCAGGTGGTTCTGGATGACGTCGCGGGCAGCACCCACGCCGTCGTAATACCCCGCGCGGCCGCCGGTGCCAATGTCCTCGGCCATGGTGATCTGCACATGGTCCACGTAATTGGCGTTCCAGAGCGGCTCGAACAGCTGGTTGACGAAGCGCAGGGCCAGGATGTTCTGGACCGTCTCTTTGCCCAGGTAATGGTCGATCCGGAACACGGAATCGGGTGGGAACACCGATTCGACAATGTTGTTGAGCTGCCGGGCCGATTCGAGGTCGTGGCCAAACGGCTTTTCAATGACCACGCGCCGCCACTTCTCGCCCTCGGCCTGCGCCAGGCCGTGCTTCGAGAGCTGCCGGCAGACCAGTTCGAAGGCCTTTGGCGGGATGGAGAGGTAGAACGCGTGGTTTCCGCGGGTACCGCGCTCCTCGTCCAGTTCGGCCAGAGTGGCCGAAAGCCGCCCAAAGGCGGCGTCGTCGTCGAACTCGCCCTGGACGAAGCGGATGCCCTCGGAAAGCTGGCTCCAAACTGCCTCAGAAAACGGCGTCCGGGAATATGCTTTGACGGACTCTTTTACCGCGGCCGTGAGATCCTCATTCGTCCGGTTCTGCCGGCCGAAGCCCACCAACGCGAAGCTTGGCGGCAGGAGTCCCCGGTTTGCGAGGTCATAGACGGCGGGCAAAAGCTTCTTGCGTGCCAAGTCTCCGGTTACGCCAAAGAGCACCAGGGAGCATGGGCCCGCCACCCGGGACAGCCGGCGGTCGCGCGGGTCCCGGAGCGGATTCTGCCCGGACCTCACACTCGAATCAGGGTAAGTAACAGACATTGTTTGCCTTCTAACTTTCGACAGGCAGTGTGCCGTCAACCGACGGTCACGAGAGAACTAGCTCGCGAGTCTCCCCAAAGGGAACGGTGTCGCTGAGCGTAAGCGTGTACCGGCCGGGATCATGGCGGGTGACCAGAATGCCGGCAAACCGCTGCGGCGCCCGGCGGAGCAAGGCCTCTGCATCGTCGAGTAACTCGTAAAGTCGAACAGGGTCGTTAACGAGGACTTCCACGTACTCGGCTACCTGACTAGACATGATGAACAGCTTCCTTCCCAGGGATTAGGGTCCCCCAATATGCAACCCCTCATCCTCGGGGGTGCTGTGTCTTAACTCCGTTGTCTTAACTCCGTAGGTGGCGTCCCGCGGCCGCAAGGGCACGGGACGCCACCGTCAATCGGCGACCTAGACGATGGCTGCGCGGAGTTCCTTCGCGGCCAGTGCGGGGTCGGCTGCACCGTAGATGGCGCCGCCGGCGACGGCGACATCGGCGCCGGCCTTCTGGACGTCACCGATGGTGGCGAGCTTCACGCCGCCGGCTACGGAGAACGGAACGCGGGCTTCGGCGCCGGCGCGGAGCAGACCGTTCAGGTCGAAGCCGGGCTTGGCCTGCTCGTCCAGGCCGGCGTGCATCTCGACGAACTTCGCACCCAGGGCGCGGACTTCCTTGGCACGGGTGACCTTGTCGGCGATGCCGATCAGGTCAACGACAACGCCCTTGTTGTGGGCCTTGGCAGCCGTGACCGCACCGGCGATGGTGGAGTCATCTGCGGCGCCGAGCACGGTGACCAGGTCAGCGCCGGCCTTGAACGCGATGTCGGCCTCAAGCTCACCGGCATCCATCGTCTTCAGGTCAGCGAAAACGATCTTGTCCGGGTGGGCTTCCTTGACCGCGGTGATGACGGAGAGGCCCTCGGCCTTGATCAGCGGCGTGCCGAGCTCGATGATGTCAACGTATTCGGCAACCTTGCCGGCCAGCTCGAGAGCGGCTTCGGTGGTCAGGAGGTCGATAGCAACTTGGAGCTTCATGGTGTTGTTTCTTTCTGTAGGGAACTGCAATTGGGTGTGGAAAATCGGAAAATATTGAAGTGGGCCCGGGCTACCCGGGGCTGGCGGTTACTCGAGGTTGGCGTGGCGCAGCCACAGCTCCTCCGCCGGCTGGGCGTCGTTATCCCAGAGCGACTGGAAGACTGCCTCGGTGGCGAGGAACAGAACCTGCTCGAAGAGGGACCCGGCGTACTGGCGCGACACGCTGGAGCCGTGGTCGGTCTTCTGGGCGGCGGGAATGGTCACGACGGCGTCGGCGAGACCGGCCAGGGGCGAGTCCGGGTTGGTGGTGAACACGGCGATCCGCGCTCCGGCCTTCGCTGCTGTTTCCGCTGACTTGACCACTCCGGAGGTGGTTCCCGATCCGGAGGCTACCAGGAGCAGATCACCGGAGCTGATCGCGGGAGTGGTGGTGTCGCCGGCGACGTGGACATTCAGGCCCAAGTGCATCAGCCTCATGGCGGCCATGCGCAGGACCAGGCCGCTTCGGCCGGCTCCGGCGACAAACACGCGGCCTGTCAGGCTAAGGTGCCGTGCCAGGCCAGCCACCTCTTGCGGGTCGATCTTGGCCGCCGTGGCCGCGATCTCGTCCCCGACGAGGGACAGATTGCGGACAATGTCATCTGTGGTGCTGTACACAGTCGCGGTTGCTGTCGGATTCACGATTTTTCCCTTCGATTCGGCCAATCGGCCTGTAGCAGCCGAGTGGATGCTTTCTGGTTGATATCCATGATTCCGAAGCAACCGGGCCGGGGTAACACTGTTTTCTGACGGTTTTGACTACCCTTAAGGATTGGTCGGTGGCTGGGAAAGGGCTCTGCAAGAGGAGGCGGCAAAGGCTCCACAGGAGATCAAAGGCCTTTAAGTACTGCCGGACTGTAGTATTAGCCCCAACCCGTAGCCCATCTTCGGAGCGCAGACTTTTGGCCTCGCCGACCCCCTTCGAGTCGCAGATATATCGGTCCTTACCCGAGATCGAGCGGGCCGATGCGATTGTCGACAGAATTTCCACGGCTATCTCCCTGGGGCTGCTCAAGGTGGGTGAACGCTTGCCACCCGAAGCCTCACTCTCGGAGATGTTCGGGGTCGGCGGCGCGACCCTTCGCGAAGCTTTGGGGGAACTGCGCGAACGGGGAATCGTTGAAACGCGCAGGGGCCGGAGCGGAGGATCCTTCGTCGTCCGGCAACCCCGGAGCCAGACCGACGCGCTTCGGGATTGGTTTCTCTCGACGTCCATTTCTGAAATACGCGACATCGGAGACGAACATTCGGCCATTGCCGCCACCACCATCCGTCTGGCATGTGAACGCGCGGAAGCACATGACTTCGAGCGCCTCCAGGAACTTGCGCGGGCACTGGTTCTGGCCAGGACCCCCGAGGTCCGCGCGTCTGCCGACAGCCGCTTCCACATCGAGTTGGCAGTTTCTGCGCAGTCGCCGAGGCTGGCCAACGCCGAAATCCGGCTTCAGGAAGAGTCAGTTCAACAGTTGTGGGCCCCACTCGGCGTAGCACTTGACCCCGAAACGGCAACCGCTGAACACTTGGAGTTGGTCCGGGCAGTGGCCCAAGACCAACCCGAGAGGGCCCAGAAACTGGCACTTGAGCACATCAGGCGGAATATTTTTCATCTCATTGACACGAAACTGACCCTCGGTTACAGCCAATCAATTCAGGAACCCAATGAAGCCCGACACTGAAGTCGTACATGCTGCCAATGCCCTCACTTCGTGGACCAACGGCGTCTCCACGGAGATCGCGGAACTTTCCAGAAACGTTGCCTCGCTGCTTGAACGAAATCTCGTCGGGAAGTCCAAGGTAGATAAGGCCGCCCTGGCCGGGCTGGACAAACTCTCACAGGAGTTCCTGGCGAAGAACACTTTTGCGGTCGGTGCCGGGACGTTCTTCGCCCATGAATCCGTTGAGGAAGGCGGCCGGGCCCTGGAATGGTGGTCCCGCAAGGGTTCGGGTTCGGTCGGAAGGCTGGATTTTGACCTGACTCCGGGCAGCAACCGGTTCTACGACTATGAGAAGCTGCCGTTTTTCTCGACTGCCGCTTCCACAGGTGAACAGACCCTCTGGGGCCCCTACATCGACTATCTCGGCTTCGAGGAATACATCCTGACGTTCACCGCACCGTTTTCCGTCCATGGAACCTTCACGGGGGTTGCGGGATGCGACATTCGACTCAAGGACCTGGAGCCCCTCATCATGCCCCACTTGCGCGTCATCCAGGGAGATGCCGCCCTCGTCAACGCCAGCAACCGTGTCATTCTCGGCAACTCCGGGATGTACCTCGTTGGCGAGAGGATCAAGTCCGGATCCCCGCAGCAGCACCGGATGGCTCTGGACGTCCCGCATCTGGGGCTTTCGTTGATCTACACCACCTCGCCGTGACCTCCTAGAGCAGGTGGGCGGTCGTGGCGCCGCGGCGACCTGATGATGGAAAACCTTCGTCCCTGAAACTTTGATGGGTCACTCGGCACGAGCGGCCCTGAGCCGGATCGCCACGTGCGTGACGACTGCCGCGACTGCCCCCTTCCCCGCAATGGCACGGGAATTGCGCACCCCAGCGCCCACGAAGCGGGTAATACGCTGACTGGCGCCCACTCCCGGCAAGCCGTTCGAGGACGCTCAAGATTGATCTGAAAAAAGCTATTGCATTGCAGCTTTAAGGAGTAATCTTCAAAGTGATCTGTTTCACAGGAGAGCCGAAGGCGTGGGGTGCGCCGCAGGCTCGGAAGCCTTCAGCTCGAAGAATCCGGCGCTCATAGCCGGCCCGCCGTGATGGAGAGGGATTCACCGATAGCGGCTTCGCTTTCAGGCAGTTCAGCGACGAACCCGACCTGAACCAGCAGCGGAACCGGGACGAAGGTGTCGTATTCGGGAAGAGCTTCCTCAGCCGGCCTGCGACCTAAGCAGGACCTGGACAAGAATCTGACAACTTATGCGTTGTTTAAGGGAGATTGTTATGAGTGAAAATCATGTGGATGGGGGCGACGGCCTGGAAAGGTCGATTGACTGGAAGCAGGGCCTGGCAATTGCGCTGGGGGTGCCTCTGCTGATTCTGCCCTCCTTGGGCTACCTTCCGATGTATCTATCGGCCGCAGCAATTCTTATTTGGGGGCTATCGGTCATTCAGGGTTTCTTTCAGAACGCCGCGTACGCTGAAATGGCCACCACTTTTCCCAGGGCTTCTGGCCTCCCGGGTTTTGCCCAGCATGTATTTCGCACTGCGAACTACCAAGGCAAGTACGACAAGAGCAAGCTGATAGGCGGCTTCAGCGCCTGGAGCTACTGGTTCGCCTGGACCCCGGTACTGGCGATCTTTTCCATCCTTGTCGGCAGCTACCTGCACGGGCTTTTTCCAGTGCTGGGCGAAATGTTTACCGAGAATCAGCTCGCCCTGATGACAGGCCTGGTGATTTTCGGCGGACTGTTCGTCGTCAACTGGTTCGGCCTGAAGGACGGCGCCAAGCTGGGCTACATCCTGGCGGCCTTTTCCCTCATCCCGCTGGTCGTCCTGACAGTGGCACCTTTTGCCACCGGGCATGTTGAGCTGGCCAACATCACCGGCAGCTGGATCCCGGCCGACTGGGCTTGGGACATGCACCACATCCTGATTCTGTTGGGCATCTTTGCGATCGCACAGTGGAGTGCCTGCGCCTGGGAAACGGCCGCGATCTACGGCCCGGAGTACAAAAACCCGGCCAAAGATGTCTCCAAAGCCCTGTTTGCCTGCGGCGTCATCTGCTTCTTCTCGTTCGTGCTCGTACAAGCTGCAGTGATCGGCGTGCTCGGTGTTGACGGCGTACTGGACCAGCCCGTGTCTCCCCTGATCCCCGTCGCCCACGCTGTCTTCGGCGAAGCCGGCTCCATGATCACCATCATCATGCTGATCGCCGCGATGGTCCTGATCATCCAAACGGCCTATCTTGGCTCATCCCGCGCCATGCACTCCATGGCGGTCGAAGGAAACCTCCCCAGGACCCTCGGCAAAACGAACCGCCACGGCACCCCGTTTATTGCCATGCTGGTCATCGGAGCCTTCAACCTGGTGCTGATTTTCATGGGCAACCCGGCTGCGATCGTCGCGGCATCGGCCATCGGCTACACCTGCGCCAACGGCATCAGCCTGTTCGCCTACGTCAGAGCCAAAAAGCACCCCGCCTTCGCCTCTCTGGAACGGCCTTTCAAGGCACCCAGGGGCTGGAAACACGTCGCCATGGTTTTCGGCCTGTTCAACCTGCCCCTGTGCCTGGCCGGCGTGGTCTACCTTAACAGCCTGGAGATCGGCTGGACCCCGACCTGGGTCGGCTTCATCGTACTGGCCCTCTACATACCCATCTGGTTCTATTCCCAGAATGAAACAAGGCGCGCGAACCACAAGGCAGCCACTGCCGGCGCAGCAGGTCATGATGCCGCAGATCTGTCAAAGGCTTCCAGCTCTTAGGTGATGGAGCCGGCACTTACGACGCACCGGCGCCTCCGGTAGGCGCGCGGATTAGTCTGCCCGAGCCGTGATCTGACCCCATAAAGACAGGAAGGCAAGACCGTCAATGAAGCGGTCCTGCCTTCCTGTCTTTTTTACGTCCGGAGTCCGCCGGCGTGCCAATACCCACTCGATGAAAGGTTTGATCCCACCAGGTCACCGGGCGGATAAAGCAACACCACGCGGCGTAGCGGGGAATCCGGGCCTGCAAACTTCGCGCTTCTAAACGTAATAGTGACAGAGCGGACAGATTTTAATAAAAAAGGCTGGACTAGATGAATTACGAGGAGTAGGTTTGCTTTTGGGACGAAGATGCGTGACCGGCATCACACCAGCAGACCTCGGAGCAGAGCTCGGCTGGACCCCTGGAGACAGAGGGCGCCGGGTTGGCAAAGCCCCTCCCGCCGCTAACCGGGGTTGAGGTGCCCGTCATCGCAGTTTTCATACGCACCCGAAGACGAACAGTTCTGACAAAGACGAACAGTTCTGACGAATCATTTTCACCACTATCCACACAGGAGAGACCCATGGAAACCCTCGTAGGAACTTTGAGCAAGGCCGGATCCATCCACAAGGTAGTAGGCGGCTACGTCGGCCTGCCGTCCATGAACGAGCCTGGAACGGTCGCTGCAATCGGTGACTCCCTCCACAACCCTGAGGGGTCGGTCATGAGCGCCGGCTTCTTCGAGCTGAAGGCCTCCGAACCCCTGGTGTACACCTACACCTACGACGAAATGAAGGTCGTCGTAGCCGGCGAGTTCATCCTCACCGACGAATCGACGGGGGAAGTCACGCACGCGAAGGAGCGCGACGTACTGTTCTTCCCGAAGGGCACCACCGTCAAGTTTGAGACCCCCGAGTACGGCCTGGGGTTCTTCACCGGCCACCGCTCCTTCGCACCGTAAGGACCGACCATGCGTTCCGCGTCCATGCCGCTGGCAGGAGGCACCGGACTGGAACCTGGTTTCCGCGGTGTCATCTGTGCGTCTTTTGGCGCCACAGGTGACACCGCGGGTCAACACACCGGTGTCCAGCCCCGGCACGACCTTCATTTCGAATATGCAACCCAGGAGACCCTCTCGGACCTGAGGTCCGTGCTCGGACGTTCGCACGTCGGAGTCCGCCTGGTACTCGCCGGCCCCCCGGCCGACATCCGTGCAGCCGCGGCCGCCGCCGCGGACTGTGGACTGCAGCAGGAGGAGATCACCCTCCTTAGTGACGAAACCGCGCCCCGGGTAATTTACTGCGGGCACTGCCGCGCCACCACCAAAACTGTTCGGCCAGCCGGCGAAGAGGTGCAGTGCCAGGGATGTGCCACCACCCTGGCTACCACAGATCACTTTTCGCGCCGAATGGGTGCGTACCTGGGATACTCAGCCCACGCCGAGGAGGCATCATGACTATCACGGCGCTCCCGATCACCGCCCACCCGGCGGTGGAAGGTGGTCTCCAGCTGGAGGTGACGAACGTCAGTCCCCAGACGGAATCGATTGTCAGCATCACGTTGGCTGATCCGTCGGGCGCACGCCTTCCTTCCTATGTCCCGGGCAGCCACCTGGTTGTCCA
Organism: Arthrobacter sp. NPDC056493; assembly: GCF_042795115.1. Classification (NCBI taxonomy): domain Bacteria; kingdom Bacillati; phylum Actinomycetota; class Actinomycetes; order Micrococcales; family Micrococcaceae; genus Arthrobacter; species Arthrobacter sp. NPDC056493. The sequence goes on from NZ_JBHTSL010000089.1 coordinate 13,285, forward strand.
GTACGGCAGCGGCGTGAATGCGTATTCGCTCACCGGCTCGGGCAACGGCCCGTCCGAATACACCATCTCGGTCCTCCGGGTCGAAGAGGGTGCCGGCGGCTCGGTGGCAATGCACGAGCTCGCCGTCGGGGACCGGGTGTACGTCTCCCGGCCCCGCAGCGCGTTCGCTCCGGCCTCAACAGCCACACACCACTTGCTGATCGCAGCAGGAATCGGCATCACCCCGGTCCTCTCGCACGCCCGGGCCGCCGCCGACCGCGGCACGACATCCTCCCTGATCTACGTGTACAGGCCCGGAGCCGGCGCCCACGTGGAGGAAGCCAGGGACCTGCTCGGACCGGCCCTGACCGAATGCAGCAACCGCGACAGTTTTCAAAAGGTCCTGACCGAACAGCTCATGGCCCAGGGCCTGGGAACCCACCTCTACGTTTGCGGTCCGGTTGCCTTCATGGATGCAGTCCTGGATCAGGCGCGGGACCTGGGATGGCCCCCGGCGAGGCTGCATTCGGAAGCCTTCGGGGCGGCGGAACTGGACGACGGCGAGCCGTTCACGGTGAACCTTGTCCGCAGCGGCCTCAAGCTGGACGTTCCGGCCGGCGTGTCACTGCTGGAAACACTCGAAAAGGCAGGGAAGACCATCCCCAACATGTGCCGCAAGGGCATCTGCGGCGAATGCGTCCTGCCGGTCCTCCGGGGTACCCCGCAGCACCGGGACCTCTACCTGACCGACCAGGAAAAGGCCGAGAACACCACAATGATGTGCTGTGTTTCACGCAGCGAAGACCCAGAATTGGAGTTGGACCTTTGAGCATCACCATCGACAAAGACACTGACACCGCCACCCTCCCGGAACGCATCAGGCGCTTTCCCTTCCCCTTCACCGGTGAAAGCTACCGCTACAGCGCCAACGTCGAACCGGCCAACAAAAATGTGCCCACAGACGCCGGTGCCTGGGGAGCCGGCGTCATCGACATCGACGAGTTCTACCTCCAGGAACTGGCCGACCGCGACCGGATCCTGACCCGGGACCCCTCACGCATGCAGGTCCTGCCCCACATGCGGCCCGCCGTATGGGACACGATCGCCCACCTGCTGCCCACCATGGCCGAGGAAAACCCGGACATCATGTCCTTCCACCGCGACGGGAACTCCTGCCGCTGGCAGAACAGGCTGCAGGGCCTCGACGTGGAGTTCACCGTCGGCGACGACGACTCGCTGCCCATGGGCCCCCTGCGGTTCCTGGGCAGCCAGATCCAGGACGACATCGTTCTCCTCGACATTCGGGACAACACGATGTGGCTCGACGCCGGCCTGGTCTCCTTCGCCGCGGACTGGTCCTTCAATTTCGACGTCGGCATGAGCTTCCTCGAAATCCATGGACCCGTCCCGCGGGTCAAGGAAGAAAACATCATCAGCCGCGCCGAACAGTTCCTCATGCGCCTGCAGCCCGGCGAACAGTTCCGTCGCACCAACTGGACCATGACCGTCGGCAACCGCCTGGACACCTCCACCGAAACCTACCCAGAATGGGGCCCGGACCGCGGAACCATCGCCACCGACCCCGACATGCCGGACAAGCTCCACCTCCGCGTCGAAGTCCAGCATCTGATCCGCCTCCCCCACACCGGGGTCCTGCTGTTCCTGATCCGCAGCTACCTCCTGCCCCTCAGGGACATCGCCCGGGTCCCCGGCTGGCGCGAAAAGTTTGGCCACGTACTGGCCGAACTCCCGGAAGATATGGCCGAGTACAAAGGCATCGTCCGTTACCGCAAAGCGGCGTCTGACTGGTTGCTGGCCGGGTAACGCCACCGGCAATTTCTGGATGCTCCCTGCATTAAGTGCAGTCACACGAGAGTAATCCATAAAAAAGGCTGGACTAGATGATTTAGATGGCGTAGCTTTTTCTACACGGACGGAATGTACGTGGCCGGCATCACACATCCGACACGCTCGGAGCAGAGCCTGGCCGGCCCCTAGAAGTAGCACCAGAGATGAACAGTTCTGACGAAGACGAACAGTTCTGAGAATCCGGGGACCTTTGGCCCCAACAGCAACACCACATAGGCATCCTCATCCTGATCAAGGACTTATCAAGGAGTAAAGCATGACTCTCGACATTGAAACTTCAGCCGCTGTTGGGGTAGCGCACCCCCTGGATCCGTTGTCGCGGGCGGAGATTTCGCGTGCGGTGGCTGTTTTGAAGGAGGGGCCGGCTGCGGCGGAGTCGT
>NZ_JBHTSL010000090.1:0-15282 GCF_042795115.1 Arthrobacter sp. NPDC056493
CCGCCGCCGGCCAGGACAACCGCCGTCGCAATGCCGATGAGCACGTCGGTGCGCCGCTCCAGCCCGGCCGCGAGCCGCAGCGCCGCGACGCCTGTTCCCAGGGTTGCCTGGTTGCTCTTGCGGAAGCCTGAGCTGATGGTGTCCTCCAGGCCGTAGGCCTGGACTTCCCGGATGGCGCCGAGGGTCTGGGACGCGGTGGTGGCGAGGTTTCCTTCACCCTTCCGGGAGTTGCCGGCTGCGGCGGTGATCCGCCCGGAACTCGAGCGGGAGAGGAGCGCGAACACTCCGCCGGCCAGGAAAACCACCAGGGCCAGCAGCGGGTCGAGCCACAGCAGGATGCCTGTCATCAGGACCAGGGTCAGCATGTTGCCCAGCAAAGGCAGGCCTGCGGTGACCGCAACCTCCTGCAGCCGGGACACGTCGCCTACCAGCCGCTGGACTGTGTCCCCGGTGGAGGCGCGGGTGTGGTGGCGCATGGACAGGCTTTGGACATGGCGGAACGCGCGGACCCGCAGGTCGGACGCCACCCGGGACCCGACCAGCGCGAAACAGATCGCCGACCAGTAGTTGGCCACCGCGCGCCCAATGGCGATCGCCACCACAATGGCGCCGCACAACAGCAAGGTGTGGAGGCCGGCTTCCATGGAGGGGCCGGGCTTGCGGAGCGTCGCGCCCAGGGCGCGGGAGACGGCGTCCACCACCATCTTTACCGGCCATGGCTCGATGAGGCGGAAGACGACGTCGAACGCCAGGGCAGAGAATCCGCCAGCCATCATCCACCGGTGCCCCTGCAGGTGCGGGCGCACGCAACGCAACGTCCGCCGCAGCCCGGACGCCGGCCCGGCCTGCGGGGCGCTTTTCTGTTCAGCTCTCGAGCGCATGGTCAGGCCACGCTCCTTTCGGATGTCAGGGCTTGGCGGATGGTTGCCAGGACGCTGTCCCAGCTGTAAAGGCCGACGGCGGCTGCCCTCGCCTGCGTGCCCAGGCGCTCCCGCAGCGAGGCGTCCGCACCGAGGCGCTGCAGGGCGGCGGCAATCGCACCGGGATCGCCCGGCGGCACCAGCAGGCCGGTGCGCTTGTGCTGCAGGATGGACGGAATCTGCCCGACCCCTGACGCGACCACGGGCAGGCCCGCGGCGAGGTACTCGTAGACCTTCAGTGGGGAGAAGTAGTCGTCCCTTCCTGGTGCCGGTAAAGGGTAGGGTGCGGCCGCGGCGTCGCATTCATGAAGCAGGCGGGGCACGGAATCAGGAGCGACGGCGCCGGTGAACTCGGCCTCCACGCCCAGCTGCGCGGCGGTCCGCTCGAGTTCCTGCCGGCACGGACCGTCGCCGATGATCTTCGCCTGCCATGTTGGCCCGGCACCGCGCATGTTGGCGTGGGCCACGGCTTCGAGCAGGTAGCCGACGCCGTGCCAGGGCTTCAGCGTGCCGACAAAAGCCACGGTCAGGCGGCTGGAATGATCCCGGCCAGCAAGGCGGGGCGTGATGCGTTCTGTGTTGACGCCGTTGGGAGCCAGCACCGTCCGGGCGCCGGGAATGCGGCCCTCCACCCACCGCACCACGGGCTCGGAGACGCAGGCCACCACGCTGGACGCGGCGGCGTTGGTGCGCAGCATTCGTTCCGCCAGGCCGGCGTCATGGAGTTCGCGGTACTGCTGCTGCTCGTCGATGAGCGGCGCGTTGACCTCCAGCACGGCCGGGACGCCAAGGGCTCCGGCGGCCATGGCCAGGGCCGGGCTGAACAGCGAATACCGTTCGTAGACCACATCGCAGCCATCCCGGATGACGGCCTGGCCCAGGGCTGCCGCAGCATCCCTGATGGCGTGCTCACGTCGCGCCCCGGAGGCACGGCCCGCGCCGGAGTCCTGGCCCGCCCCGGAGACCGTGGCCGCCCCGTGCTCACGTCGCGCCCCGGAGGCACGGCCCGCGCCGGAGTCAGATTGAGACAGGATTTCGACGACGGGCAGCCCGGCCAGGTCGGCCGGCCGGTCGGCCCCGGTACGGGTGCAGTACACCGTGACGTCCGCCCCGGCCCGGCGCCAGGCCCGCACGATCTCCTGGACGTGGACCGAGGAGCCCTTGGTTCCGAAGACGGGGACGCCGGGGTCCGCGCAGATGTAGGCGACGCGCATCAGGCCACCGCCTCCGGCGTCTGCGAAACGGGACGCTCCGAAACGGGACGCTCCACACCAGACCGCTCCGCAACAAGCCGTTGCACAACTGTCTGGAGCGAAAGGCGACGCAGTGCAGCGGCCTGCCGCCCGGCGTCGTACTCGCGTTCCATGAGGTCCCGGGCGTTCCGGGCCAGCAGCGTCCTGTCCGTCTCTGGCGAGGTGATCCGCCGGATCGCACAGGCGAGGGCGGGAGGGTTGCCGGGTTCGGTGAGGACGCCGGTGCTGCCGTCGCGGACCACCTCGGGGATGCCGGTGACTGCCGTGGAAACGCAGGGTGTGCCAGTGGCCATGGCTTCCAGCAGGACGGTGGGGATGCCGTCGGCGTTGCCGTCCGAACCCACCACGCACGGTGCGACGAAGACGTCGGCCCAGTCCAGCAGCTCGTGGATCTGGTCCTGGGTTTGCGGGCCGAGCATCCGGACATGGCGGCTGAGCCCGAGCTGGTCGATCCCCGACTGCAGTTCCTGGGCCATCATGCCAGTGCCGGCGATGCGGACATCGGCCCGGGCACCGGTGCCGATGAGGGAGGCCAGCGCGGGGAGCAGGTGCTGGAACCCCTTCTTCTCCACGAGCCGTCCGACGGCGGCAATGCGCACCGCGCTGCCGACCGGCCGCGGGTCGCGGTAGGGGAAGCGGGCCAGCTCCAGGCCGTTCCGCACCAGGCGCAGCCGGTCCGCCTGCTGCGGAAAATGGTGGCGCAGGTACCGCAGGTTGTAGTCGCTGATGGTGATCACGTGATGGGCGTCTGCCATCTTTGCCCGGAGATCGTCCCGGCTGACGCTGTCACGGAAGATGTCCGCTGCGTGCGCCGTGAACGAATACGGGATGCCGGTGATCAGGGAGGCAAGCCTGGTAACGGCGGTTGCGGCAGAGGCGAAGTGCGCATGCAGGTGCCGGACGTTGCGGCGCTGCAGTTCGGCAGCCAGGTTGACGGCCTGGACGGCGTCGTCCGCGTCTGCCGCGGCGAGTTCCCCGAAGGCCTGTGCCACGTCGACGGTCAGGCCGGCCGAGGCAGCTGTCCGGAAGCTCTCCCACACCCCGCTGGTGGACTGGGGCCGGCCAACATAGGTCACGGGAGCCTTGACGCGCGCCAGCTCGGGGTGGAACCTGGCGTCTGTGGTGGGGCGGAGGGCGAAGATCTCGATCCGTTCGCCGGCCGCCTCGCGGGCGAGGATTTCCGAGACGATGAACGTCTCGGAGAAGCGGGGATACATCTTCAGGACGTAGGCGGTCACCGGCTCAGACTGCTGCACGTGCCGCACCTCCCCGGAGGCTCTGGGACAGCGTGTTGAGCTGGGCGCTGATCATCGGCTCGCTGGTGATCTGCTGGCTGAGGGGCCGGAGGAGGTCCGGCGCCTGCAGAACCGGTGCCTTGAGAAGGTCGGCGGCCAGTCCAGGAACCCGGGACAGCCCGTTGAGCTGCGCGCCCCGGCGGTCCACCCGGGTGCCTGCCCGGTCTGCGAGCCAGGCGGCCAGCGCGTCGGAGGTCAGCGAGGCCAGCTCGTGCTGTTCGAGGTAGCCGGCGGCGGCGAGGGACGCAGCCCGGATCCTCTGTTCGCCGCGGGAATGGTCCCGCGGAACCACCAGCGCAGGAACGGCCGTGCTCAGGATTTCGCAGACGGAGTTGTAGCCGCCCATGGAAACCACTGCAGCAGCGTTGCTGATGTGCGCCAGCATGTCCTCCAGAGCTTTCACAATTACGACGCCGGGACCCGCCTGCCGCCGCAGGTCGCGCCTTTGCGCTTTGGGCATCTGGGGTCCGGCCACAATGAGGTGCCGGAGGCCGGGAGGCAGCGGGGCGGCGGCGGCCAGCCTGGCCAGCGCGTAGCCGTCCGCGCCGCCGCCCACCGTGGTCATGACGTACCTGCCCGGTATCTTCAGCTTTCCGGAACCCTTCGGCCGGCCGGCGGCCAGATATCCGGTGTAGCTGACCATCCGCCGCAGCGAGAAGGGGATTTCGCCGGCGGCCACCGGATCGTGGACCGAGCGGTCGCCGTAAATCCAGACGGCGTCAAAGAGCTCCTGCACCCGGCGGGGACCGCCGATGCCGTCCCATTCGGCGATGGCCGCCGCGGGGGAGTCAAGCACTTCACGCAGCCCCAGCACCACCCGGGCTTTCCCGCGTGCGCGGAGCCGGCGAAGAGCGCCTTCAAGTTCCAACTGGATGCCCGTTGCGTGCCGGTCCACGATCACCAGGTCCGGGTTGAAGCCCTGCAACAGCGAGTCCAGCAGTTTTCCGCGCAGGGATACCAGGTCCTGCATGGGGACGGACAGGTCCCGGGGCTCGTAGCCTTCGGCGCCTTTCGTGACGCCTGGCAGTATCACCCAGTCCCACCCCTCGGGGATCCGGAACCCCGGCGCGAGGGCAGTGCCGGCCACGAGGATACCGGTGACGTGCCTGCCGGTCAGGCCGGGGAGTTGGCTGCTCAGGGCGCCGGCCAGTGCCAGGTTGCGCCGCACGTGGCCCAGGCCGAGCGAGTCATGCGAATACAGGACAATTCTTAAGTGCTTCATTTCTGGGCCCCTCAGCCTGCCGAAAACTACTCACCGAAAATTGGTTCACTGTGCGGACAGGGCAAAACCCTGGCGCCGTGAAAAAGTAGCCCCCAAAAACAAGAACGCTGTGCCTGCAAGCCGTCCTGCCGCTGCTTCAGTTGAAGTATTGAGACAGGGTGTTTAGAAAAGCCTGCGCCCTTGGTTGCTACTGAAGGGTGGGTTGCGGCCCCCTCAACCCCTCACTGGTCCCCCTCACCTGGCGACGCGCATATTCCTCTGCGCGCAGGGAATTTCCGCTGCGCCTGGAATTTTGCGTGTCGCCGGACCTGGCCGTGCCCACTACGGCGGCGTGTGCGGTGCGCGGATGCCTCGGACGGACGCTGTGGGGACTGCTCGTGGCTGCATGGCTCAACGCTAGGGATAACCCGTCGAGGATAGGTGCACGGGTAATCCAAGAATTGTCAAAGATTTCTCAGGCGGCTCTCTGCAAATTCCCAGCGACGCGCGGTAGCCGGTGCCGGGCTCACGGGTGCAAGCGGCCATCCTCGTTCTTCGGCCGCGGCACCACAGGGTGCTTTCCGGTGTCGTGTGACCGGTTTGCGGAAGCGAAAGCGTCGCCGCCGCTGACAGGGACGCTTCCGATGACCAGTGTGCCGTGCCTGGCCGCGGGACTGATGTCGAGGCCGGTTTCGGTGATGCCGAGGTTGTCTCCGCTGATGACGAGGATGTGGCCGCCGTGGGCTGCGGCCCGGAGCCACTCGGCGTCGTCCGCGCTGCCCAGGTGCAGCTGTTCCCGGTAGAGGAGTTCGCCGTCGAGCTTGAGCCTCAGGAAGCCATCCGGCGTGACGGTGATCCGGCAGTTGGCAGCGGGTTCGGCGGCCTGCTCCAGGATGGCGGCGTAGTCGGCGCTCATCGCCAGTTGGAAGCCGTGGGCGAGCAGGAGCGAGACCAGGGCTGAGGTCAGTTCTCCGCCGTCTTCGCGGAAGCTCAGGACGGGGACGAAGGTGAACGCCAGCGCCGGGACCACCCTGGTCCGGCCGCCGTTCGATTCCTGGGTCAGGAGTACCCGGGCAGCGACGGGAGACAGGGTATCCGGTTGCCACGGTGTTTGCCGGACGGCCAGGGCGGGGCCGCTGCACCGCCGGTGGCAGACGGCGTCGGTGAAGGTGAGGTATTCAGTGCCGTCCGGCGCCGTACTTTGCGTGATGTCCACGAGCAGGGACACCGGTTCATCGGACTCGAGCGGTACCCGGCAGTGGGCACAGGTTTTCGCGAGGTCCGCTGCGGCGGTGACGTAGTGGGTGGTGTCCCTGCCTTTGAAAGCCTGGAGGCGCCCATCCCAGGCGACGTTGCGTGTGGTGGGCATGCGTCAAGGTTAGGTAACCCTTATCAAGGAAACGTACAGGGGAAATCCAAGATTTATCCAAGATCCGCGGGCACGCTATCGTTTCATGCCCACCCTGCGGAAACCTTGGAAACCCTCTCGACCGGTTCAACCCGGACCGGTCACCGCGCCCGTCCTGATTGGAGTTTTTGTCCAAATATCGCGACCTCCGCGGCCCTGAAGTCGCGATATCTGGACTAAAACTCCGAGCCGCTAGGGGCGTTCCTTGAAAGATTCGACCTTCTGCGCGTCGCGTTCAGCCACGGGGTCCAGCAGTTCGTCGATCCTGGCCATCAGGGATTCATCGAGCCTCACCCCGGCTGCCTTGGCGTTGTCCTCGAGCTGTTCGGGCCGGGACGCTCCCACGATGGCGGCGGAGACATTGCTGTTCTGCAGCACCCAGGCCACGGCCAGCCCTGCCATGGACAGGCCGGCCTCCGCCGCAAGGGGCACCAGCAGCTGGACACGCTTGAGGATGTCCTCGCTGAGGTAGCGGTTTTCCTTCAGCGAACCGTCGTCTGAGGCGAACCTCGACTGCGCGGGGGCGGCCTGCCCCGGCAGGTACTTGCCGGTCAGAATGCCCTGCGCCAGCGGGGACCAGCAGATCTGGCCGATGCCGAGCTCGACGCTGGCCGGGACCACTTCCTCCTCGATGACGCGCCACAGCATGGAATACTGCGGCTGGTTGGAGATCAGCTGGATACCCAGATCCTTGGCCAGGGCGGCGCCGGCCCGGATTTCGTCAACCGTCCATTCCGAGACGCCGATGTAGTGCGCCTTGCCGGCACGGACCACGTCGGCGAAGGCCTGCATCGTCTCCTCGAGCGGTGTTTCGTAGTCGTAGCGGTGGGCCTGATACAGGTCGACGTACTCCGTGCCCAGCCTGGTCAGGGAGCCGTTGATCGACTCCATGATGTGTTTGCGGGACAGCCCGCGGTCGTTCTTGCCCTCACCGGTAGGGAAGTAGACCTTGGTGAAGATCTCCAGGCCTTCCCGACGGGCGCCGCGCAGAGCCTCGCCGAGGGCGCTTTCGGCGCGGGTGCCCGCGTACGCATCGGCGGTGTCGAAGGTGGTGATGCCCAGGTCCAGCGCCTTCCGTACGCAAGCGGTTGCGGCGTCCTGGTCGATCTGCTCGCCGTGGGTGACCCAGTTACCGTAGGCCAGGGCGCTGATGTACATTCCGGATGAACCCAGCTTGCGGTATTCCATTAGATCTCGTCCTTGCTCTCTGGGGAGTTGGGTGAAATGAACGACGGCGGTGCGGTGCTTCGCCGCAGTACCAGCCGGGTGTCGATGAGCCGGTCAGCCGGGGCGGCCCCGGGTGCGGTGCTGAGGGTTTCCAGCAGCAGTACGGCGGCTGCCTCTCCCTGTCCGCGGATGTTCTGGTCGATGGTGGTGAGGTCCATGACCTCCGAGAGGTCGTGGTTGTCGAAGCCGACGAAGGAGATGTCGCGCGGGACGGTCATTCCGGCCGCGCGCACCACGCCGAGGGCGCCGAAGGCCATCTCGTCGGAGCCGACAAAGACGGCGGTGGGCAGGTCTGGTGCGGACAGTAGCCGGGTCATGGCCGCCGCCCCGCCGGACACCGAATTGGGTCCGAGCTGTTCGTACTCTTCCTCCAGGGGGATCCCCGCGGCCAGCAGGGACTGGCGGTACCCGGCCAGCCGCGAACGCGGAGGCGTGCTGCCCACGGTGACCTCGTCGGCGTCGTCGATTCCGATAAGCCCAATGCGGCGGTGACCCAGATTGATTAGGTGCCGGACGGCGGTCCGGGCGGCCGCCCGGTCATCGACGCGGACGCTGCTGAATGCCTCGGAGCCCTGACCGAGCATGATCACCGGAAGGCCCAGGGCGCGCAGGCTTTGGGTTTCCTCCTCGGACAGCCGCAGCGAAAGCACCAGGACGGCGTCGGCGCGCCCGCGGAGGGTCTGCCCGGCAAAGAAGCGATGCCGCCCGTCGGCGTCTCCGAGTTCGTAAAGGAGTACGTCCCGCCCGGCGGCCCGGAGCGCCGCGCCGGCACCGGAAATGACCTGCCCGAAAAACCATTTCGTGGCATCCGGAACGATCACGGCGATGGTGCCCGTCACGCCGGTTGCCAGCCGTGCCGCACTCGGCGAGGCCAGGTATCCGACCTCCGCAGCGATGTCCTTGATCCGCTGCCGGGTAGCCAGCGAAACGCCCGGAACGTCCCGCAGTGCCCGGGACACCGTGGACACGGCGACTCCCGCCCGCTCCGCAACCTCTTCAATCTTCGCCGTCACACTCAGCCACGCTACGGGACGCGGGCAGTTTGCGCAAGCGCTTGCGTTGAGGCTTGGACGTGAGCCTGCGGCGTCGTCCGTGGTGACGGGTCCCTAGGAAAACCTAGCGGGCGCACCCCCGAATGAGGGGTCCGGCGGCGGTGTGGGGGCCGTTCGGGTGTCATTTTTTCCATGGTGGAACCGCGAGGCTGGGGGCAATTGCGAGCGAAGGGCGGTGTGTGGTGAGGAAGTGGCTTCCGTTGCTGTTCATTCCCGTACTCGCCGTGGCCGGGGGCCAGGTCTGGAATGAAGCCTGCGCCCAACCGCCGGCCACGGTACTGCCCGGCATCGTCGTCGATCTGGGACCAGGCGCCAGTCCGACGCCGGTTGCGCGGCTGCCGCTTCCGCCGGTCCCGACGGAGAGCGTCACCGTCAACCGGTAGGACCTGCTCCGCTGAGCATCCGGCAGATAGGCCCGCCGTCAGCCGCATATTCGGAAATCCCCGGACTTAGGAAAACCACTGGAGAAATTAGCGAACATTTTGTTTGCCTAATTCCGCCCGCGGGCTGTAATCTCCCGATTTAGGTTTACCTAACTAAGCCAACTACGCACCATCACTCTCTCCCCGCACGGCCGCCTGCGCACCGCAGCGCGGCGGCCAACCGCCGGCCCGCACCGCCGGCGTCCCCGTGAAAGGCAGCTCCATGTCCCCAGCAGCACCGCCCGTCCCGGCGCTCCACGAACCACAGGCCGCCCACGGACCGCAAGCCATTCACGAACGTCAGGTCATGCAAGCCACGGCCGGTCGGAAACGCCTGCGGCTCCGGCTGGTTCTGCTCGGGGCGTTGTGCACGGCAGGATGGACGGCCTCACTGCTTGTGGGGCACTTCGTCGACTGCGGGCCGGAACTTCACCGGATAGGGCTCGCCGTCCACATCCTTGCCCTGGTGCTTTCCTTCGGCACCATCCTGGTGGTCGACTGGCTCGGCCTGCTGTGGCTGCTGGGAAAGGTGCAGATGCACGAATCCGGAAAGCTGGAGGCCGCCTCGAAGCCGCTGATCTGGGGTGGGCTGGCCCTCCTGCTGGTGTCGGGCGCCCTCATCGACCCCGACCTGACCAATCCGGTCACCGCCATCAAGCTCGCCTGCGTCCTGGTGCTCATGCTCAACGGCCTAAGCATCGCGCCGGCGATGCACCAGTTGCTGGCCCTGCCCGCGCACACCCGCTTCGGGGAACTTGGCCGCAGGCTGCGGCTTCGCCTCATGGTGGCGCTCAGTGTTTCGCAGGCCTGCTGGTGGACGGCCGTCCTTATCGGCCTGGTCAACAGCACGCTCCGCCGCTGGGCCGGGGTGTAAGGCGCATCCAAGCAGCCGCGGGGCACCGGGTGCTTTTCTGGGGCACCGGGTTTTTGTGAGGTGCCGGGTTGTGGGGCACCGGGTTTTTGTGAGGTGCCGGGTTTGTAAGGCACCGGGCCCGGGGAGGGCTCCGCCGTTCCCGGTGCCAGCCGGTTGTCGCGCGGCAGACGAGTGTCCGGCAAGCAAAATTCTCGCCAGTCAACCTTGGAAAAACCCTAGGCGTGCCGCATCGGCGGCGGTACCCCGGCGTACGGCCGGGAAGGCCCTTTCCGCCGGGCCCGGAATGCATGGGGGACGTTCCGGGCCCGGCGACCGGGCCAGCCATCTTGCCCTGACGGCTGGCCTGTTCTGCGTAAGCCAAATCTGTCTCGCCTGCCTTGGAGAAAGCTGGGAGTAGCTTGGGGACCTCAACAGTCAGCGTCGTCAGGCCATCCGGTTTTCGACGGCGGCGCGGGCCCGGTCGCAGGAAAGTCACCCCGGCGACACGTTGCAGAAACCCGGGTCCTGTTTACTGGGACTTGACCGGTCGGGCGCTGAAAGGAGCTGCTCGTGAGTGCCACATACAGGGAGATCCGCGCGTGTTCGGAGCTGTCCCCGGGCGAACGGGTCGAGGCGTGGCGGGACGGAACGCTGATTCACCGGGGCAAGGTCCTGGCCGTGGTTCCGGCCCTGGAGCTGTTTTGGATCGATGATGCCCGGACCGGCATGCGCCAGCTGCTCGATCTTGACCAGCTGCGCATCCTGCAATGCCCGCTTCACGCCGTAGCTTAGGTGCCGGCCCCGGAACCCTCAGGTGCGAATTCACGGCGGAGCCGCGTCTTCGCACCCTTCTCCACCAGAGTGGGGATAAATGTTCTGATGCGGCCGGAATCGAGCGCCTCATACTCCTCGGACACTATCCCTGCGATCAGCCCCCGGTCGGCATCCGGGAATCGCCCGGCAAGCCGTTCAACCACCTGATCGATGGTGGACTCTTTCTCTTCATCGCTGCCGCTCATCGCCTAAGTTTCGGCTACGCGCGCGGAACCGTCAACGGAAAGATGGCAAGTCGCTGCCCCTACCCACCCCACACGGAGAACGAGCCGGAGTGCCCGGTGATCACGCTCTGGTAGATGACGAAGAGGCCGGCGAGCACGCCCAGGGCCAGCGCCACGACGCGGGCGGGACGGGACCGCTGGAGTGCGGCCAGCGCCGGAATGCGCCCCGCCAGCGGCGTGAAGGTTGCCGCGAGCATCAGCAGCACCAGGAAGAAAAAGACGACGGCGGTCACCTTCAGGATGTCGCCCTGCCGGGCATGGGCCGCGATGGCGTCCGTGGCACCCCGGGTTGACTGCAGCTGCTCACCGACGGCAGCCGTGATCAGCGCCAGCGGTGCAAGGATCAGCGCAAGCGCGCCCAGCGGCCAGGCGAGGTACCGGCGGGTCGGCCGTGCCAGGCCGTAAACCACGGCGCCAAGGCCGGCGAGCGGCCCGAAGACGACGACGCCGTGGACCAGGAGAATGTGGGCCGGAAGGCCGCCGATCAGTAACACAGGAAGCTCCTTGCAGGTCAGAGGGGCGAAGGCACCTTGAATCTAACACCGGGGGAGCCGGCGACCTATGGGGTGGGGCTAGCCTGGGTACCTGCCTGATCGCCGGACTGAGGGCCAGCCTCATTGACGGACGGATTGCCGGGCCGGCGCCGGGCCGCAACAGACCGGATGCCCAGCCCGGCCATAGCGATGGCCAGGGCCAGCAGGACGGTGGGAAGCGCGCCGCCGTCGGGTCCAAGGGTTGCGGCCAGGATCTGCCGGCTCATCAGCAGCATCTCCTTCAGGTCGCCGGCCAGCGCGCGTGTCCCGAGGACGTAGTTGACGGAGATAAACAGGGCCGGGACCACCCACAGCAGGGCGAGGTCGGCCAGCCACACAACGGCCCGCCGCGCAGGGCGGAGGCCGCACCACGCCAGGGCGCAGCCCACAAGGATCGCCGGGACCCAGCGCGCCACTGAAGGCACCAAAACGGGGATGTTGGTCTGGCCAACGGAACCGACCACCCACTCCATCGCCCACGAAGTGAGCGGCACCGCCATCAGGCCGGCGCCCAGAGCAACCAGGGCCCTTCGCCTCGAAGCAAGGAGCACGAACGCCACGAGGCTCGCGGCGATGCACGCGATGACGCCGCCCAGCAGCCCGGCGAAATAGAGGCCGGCCATCGTCCCGTCCGTCAGGCCGCCGTCGAGCACGGTGAATGACTGGACGGCCGCCGTGAACTGGACCGCAAGAACGCCGGCCGCCGCGCACCACGTCACCAGCCGCCGTCGGGCGGGGTTCCAAATGCGCACGGCAAGTCCGGCCGCCGCGCCGCCCGTGGTGAGGAGCACCACCAGTGCCGTGAGTTCGTACTGGCTCAGCGGCAGCAGCGAGACCGGCATCTGTTCCGGCAGGACCTCGGTGCCCCACAGGTTCTGCAGCGGCAGCTGCGACCCGGTGATCAGCCAGGGTCCCAGGCCCAGCAGTCCCGCCAGGATTCCGAGCAGCCAGCCCAGCGCGGCCTCGCGGCCGGGAGCAGGCCCCGCTGGTTCAAGGGGGCGTGTCGCTTGATCGGGCAGGCTCACGGTTGCTCCTTGGGACACGCGCACGGAAATGGCATCGAAGCCCAAATAGTACACCGAATGGACTAACCCGGGTGGAGCGCGAACGGACAGTTAAGCCCCGGTTCCTCGTTGAAGTGGGGCTTAACTGTTCGTTCGCGCTGGGGTGGGGCAAGGAAAATATTCACAAGTCGAGGGACTTTTTAGGAATTTCCCGCGGGGCCCGGACGTTCCTTGGATAACGCCACAGGCGTACCGCGCCAGGGGCGCAAGGGAGAGGACGAGGCGATGAAACACATCGGCCACTTTGGACCCCGAAACTCCGCTGCGGACGCGACGGCCCCACACCCCTGGAGCCGGTATGTGGCAATCGGAGATTCATTTACCGAGGGCGTCGGCGACCCCGAGGAACGCTGCGCCGGAGGGCTCCGGGGCTGGGCGGACCGGGTGGCGGAGGAGCTCAGCGCGGAGCGGAAAGACTTCGCCTACGCCAATCTGGCCATTCGCGGCCTGCTCCTGGACCAGATTCTTGATCAGCAGACGGAGCCGGCACTGGAGCTGAAACCGGACCTGATCACGCTGTCGGCCGGCGGGAATGACATGGTGTTCCACCGCACCGATCCGGACAAGCTGGCGGCCAAACTGGAGGCCGGGGTAGAACGGCTGAGCGGCACCGGCGCCACGATCATGCTGTTCGCCGGGCCGGACTGGCGGCACACGCCGTTCCTGGGACGGAGCCGTTCCAGGGTGGCCATCTTCAACGAGAACATCCGGATCGTCGCCGCCGCACACGACTGCTTGCTGGTGGACCTGTGGACCCTGCGGCAGCTCCGGGACCCGCGGATGTGGGACCCGGACCGGCTGCACTTTTCGCCGCTGGGCCACCACACCATCGCCATGCAGGTGCTGGACACCCTTCAGGTGCAGCACTCGCTCCAGCCGCTGGTGCCCAAGGCCCTCCCGGACAGCAACTGGCGCGACGCCAGGGCCGGGGACCTGGCCTGGGCACGGAACTACTTCCTGCCGTGGGCGTGGCAGCGGATTGCCTTGCAGCGACTTGCCCTGCCGGGCGCCCACGAGCACCCGGCGCCCCAACCTCCGCTGCCGAAGCGGCCGGTGTTCGCACCCGTTTACGCGGTGCGGACGGTGGCGGCCAAAGTGGCCGCGGAGTTCCTGGCATAGGCCCGTGGCCGGGCCGCGTTGAGAAGGTGAGCGTCCGACGGCGGGTGGGCGCCCGCCGTCGAACGCGTCCAGCGTCGAACGCGCCCGCCGTCGAACGCGTCCGACGGCGGTTGGCCGGCAGGCGGATGTCTGCCAGTTTGGGTCGGGTCGGTTCAGGCCGGGTCAGGGGGCGGGTGCGAAGTCGATCCGGCCGAACTCGCTTCCGGTGGTGGCGCGGATCCAGTCGATGACGTCCTGCCGGTCGGTGCGGTAGGAGAAGTTCGTCCCCTTGCAGTACCGGTTGTGGTTGAACGACGTGATGCCGGTGATGATGTTGGACTCGGCGGTGCCGTAGAACAGCGGTCCGCCGGAGTCGGCTGTGCAGGTGCCGCCAAGTCCGTTGCCGTTGCCGTTGGTCTGGACGTTGTAGCCGTCGGTGCTGGCGCTGTTGAGGTTGGTCAGCTTGGACTGGGCCATCAGCCGTTCCCGGAACGAGGTCTCGCCCGCTGCCGGGCCGGCCGCGGAAATCCCGAAGCCGCTGGAGGTGAAGGTGGTTTC
Organism: Arthrobacter sp. NPDC056493; assembly: GCF_042795115.1. NCBI lineage: Bacteria > Bacillati > Actinomycetota > Actinomycetes > Micrococcales > Micrococcaceae > Arthrobacter > Arthrobacter sp. NPDC056493. The sequence continues at coordinate 13,943 of NZ_JBHTSL010000090.1, forward strand.
CTGCTGCCCGCGCCTGGTGGCCAGTGCGTCCAGGGTCCCGGCGGCAGCGAGGCGGCCGTATTCGCTGAGCGCGATGGGCTGGTCCAGGATCACCAGGCCGGCGTCCTTGGTCTCGGGGACCGCGTCCATGCCGGTGTAGCCGTAGTTGTACATCTCGTGCGAGGTGGCGCACTGGGTTCCCAGCGTTCCCTCCGCGCAGGCGGCCGGGTAGCCGGTGTCCGGATCCGTCCCGGTTTCCGGGCTCCAGTCCACGCCGGCGTCCTGCTGGAAGTAGACCCGGGCCGAGGAAACACCGGCGGTGCAGTGCCCGGCGGTCAGGAAGACCGTCGGCGTCAGCAGGGATCCTGAGCACCTGTGGTGGAATCCGCCGTCGGGACCGTAGAAGACAATAAGCCCAACGAACGGGTGCTCGGTGTCCTTGACGTAGTCGCCGGTGATTGCGCCAGCCGGCACCGCCGTGGTCACGGCCAGCACTGCGGCAACGGCCGCAACGGCCAGCGCACCGCTGCCGGCGCGCCATTTCTTCAAAGCGCGCAGTTTCTTCAAAAAGTGCATACAAGCCCCAGCTTCCAGTTGCACGGGCGGCCGGCAACGCACGTCGGAGTACGCGGCAGGCGCCAAAGTGTGTCCGCCCGAATGTGGCGGTGACTCAAGATACCACCCGAAAACAGGCTGTTTTTTCTTGACTGATTCTTGACCGTTTGCCGCATGGAGTCCTGAGTTTGCCCCTGCATTGTTCTTTTCAGAAGGAAATCCACCCGCAAGATTTGAAGGGTCTCACCATGAAGAACAGCGCACTGATCAAGGGAACCGCCGCCATCGCAGTTGGCGCCGCGCTGCTGCTGGGCGGCGGCGGCACCCTGGCCTCCTGGAACGCCTCGGCTTCCGCCACCCCCGGCACCATCGTCTCCGGCGACCTGAACGTAGCCGCAGCGGCAGGCGTCTGGACGGACCGGACCGGCGCCACGGTCAACATCGCCAGCTACAAGGTTGTGCCCGGCGACAAGCTGACCTACACCCAGGTCCTGAACGTCACCCTGACCGGCGACAAGATGGCCGCCAACATCACCACGTCCGGCACCGGCGCTGCGGATGGCTTCACCACCGGGAACGTCACCGTCACCGGGCCCGCCCTGACGGTGGGCGGCGTGGCTGTCAGCAACCCGCTGAAGACCACGCAGACGGTCACGGCCACCATCACCTTCGAGTTCCTGTCCACCACCACGGGCCGCTCCGACGTGGCCAAGGCCTACAACTTCGGCAACGTCGCCTTCAACCTGAACCAGATCACGCAGACGGGTCTGTCCTAGCCAGCTTCCGGCCGCCGCTCAGGGCGGCCG
>NZ_JBHTSL010000091.1:0-13712 GCF_042795115.1 Arthrobacter sp. NPDC056493
CACTTAAGCCCCGGGGCTTAAGTGTTCGTTCGCGCTAAACAGACGGGTCTAGGCCGCCAGCCAGATGTCCGGACCGAAGACCTCGTAGTGGATCCGTGTGGCCGGGATGCCGGCGTTGATGGCCTCGTTGCGGATGTTCTTCATGAAGGGCAGCGGACCGCACAGGTACAACGAGGCGTTGGCGGGGAGGTCCACCTCGCGCAGGGACATGAAACCGGACTTGGACCCGGCTTCGGGCTGCTCGAGCCAAAGCTGGAGGTCGGCGCCGTTGAGGCGTTCGACGTCGTCCGTCATCTGTGAGCGCAGGGCCCAGCTGTCCAGGGTGCTTTCGGCGTGCAGCACCAGCACCTGGCGGTCGGAGCCGGTTTCGGCGAGGGAGCGCAGGATCGAGGCGGTGGGGGTGCAGCCGATGCCGGCGGAGGCAAGGACCACGGGACCGTCGCCGTCCTTCAGCGTGATTTCGCCGTAGGGGTTGGAGATCTCGATGGTGTCCCCGACCTCCACGCTGTTGTGCAGCACGGGGGAGACCTCGCCGCCGTCGTCGAGCTTGGTGGTGAAGCTGCGGCTGGTGCCGGCGTCGCCGGAAAGCGAATACTGGCGGACCTGGCGGATGCCGTCCGGCAGGGTGACTTTTACACTGACGTACTGGCCGGGGAGTGCTTCGGTGACCGGGGTGTCATCTGCGGGCGCCAGGGTGAACGTCATCGATCCGGTGCCGGCGGGGGTCTTTGCGGCGACCTTCCAGGGGGTCCACATCTTGCCGTTGGCCTGGGCCGCGTAGAGGTCCTTTTCCAGCTTGATCAGGGCGTCCGCCATGAGCCAGTAGACCTCGGTCCACGCTTCGGCGATTTCCGGGGTGATGACCTCGGCCAGGTCCTCAGCGATTGCGGCGAAGAGGTGTTCGTAGACCACCTGGTACTGGGGTTCGGTGATGCCGAGGGAGGCATGGCGGTGGGCGATCCGGGACAGCACAGTCTCCGGCAGCGTGTCCGGGTTGTTCACGAGGTGGGTGGCAAAAGCGGCGATGCTGCCGGCAAGGGCCTGCTGCTGGGCTCCGTTTAGCTGGTTGGAGCGGCTGAACAGCCCGTCCAAAAGTTCAGGGTGCGCGGCGAAGAGCCGGGCGTAGAACTTGGGGGTGATCTCGCCGATTCGTGAGCCGACCAGGGGAAGGGTGGCTTCGATGACAGGACGGGCTTTGTCCGAGAGCATTGAGACTCCTGAGCTAGTGGTCCGGAGTCTTTGGCCGGACCGGAACTGCAGATACTGGCATTTGAAATACGAGTTTCTGCTGATTCATTTCTACACCCTGTAGAAGGGATTTTCCAAATGCGGGAGGGCGGCCGGCGGGTGCGGAGGGCGGTGCCCGGAGACCGGGCGCGGCGACGGGGTCGGTTCAGACGCTTCAGGCGCCGGGGCGGAGTCCGATGGCCTGGAACACGGGCGTCATCTGGCGTGAGGTGGGCAGTTCGGCCACCACCACGTCGTCGAGTTCGCGGTAAAACGCCTCGCGGGCCCGGGCCATGGCGCCCCGGAGCCGGCATTCGCTGATGAGCGGGCAGTTGCCGCCGGGAGCGATGCAGTCCGCAGGGTCTTCGCGGGTGTCCAGCTGCCGGAGCACCTGGCCCACGGTGACGCGGCGCCCGGCCGGGCTGAGCCGCGACCCCCCGTTGCGGCCACGCTCGACGTCGATCAGCCCGAGCATGCGCAGCTTCGCGACGGCTTTGCTGACGTGGTTGTAGGGGGTTCCCACGGCGTCCGCGACGTTCTGGGTGGTGAGAAGATCGCCCTCGGGTGAGGCAGCGAGCACCATGAGGGCGCGCAGGCTGACGTCCGCGAAGGCGTTGATTTTCATGCTACTAGCCTAACGGCCAGGGCAAATCATCGGTTTGTCCGGCCTAGCCAGCCCAGATGACAGGCTCGTTGGAGTCGGCCGCGATGTCTCCGAAATCCCACTCGCTGCCCTCTTTGCCGGGGGAGCTGATGGGCGAGTAAGGGAGGACGGCTGCGAAAACCGCGCCGTCCCGGTGTTCGGTGGCCACGTGGATGGCGTCCGAGTCCTCCTCGACCAGGGTGATGTCGCAGACGATGGCGGCGGCACGGAACTCGTCCCGGTGCTGGCGCAAAAGTTCCGTGATGTCGCGGATCATCCCGTCGGCGTCGAATTCGCTGTCCCCGTTGGCATCCGGATCTGCCGGCGAAACGGCCACGAGGCGGACGTCGCCGTCGTTCTCCACCACGAGCGCGAACGGCAGGAATCCGCCGCTGCGCTCAAGCTGCTCCTGGGCTGCCGCCAGTCCGGTGCCCAGAAGGTTTTCCAGGTCCGTGGCCGTGGCCTCCGGGACGGATGCGCGCCACGATGGCTGGGCCGGGGTCGGGTCGGGTGATGCCACCGGGCTGTCCTAGTTGCGGACCAGGGCCAGCACGCGGTCGCGCACACGCTCCATGGTGGCCCGGTCCGTGGCTTCGGCGTTCAGCCGCAGGTATGGTTCGGTGTTGGAAGGGCGCAGGTTGAACCAGAAGCTGCCGTCGGCGGCGGTGAAGGTGCTGCCGTCCAGGTGGTCCACCGCCACGTCCTCGGTCTCGAAGTCGGCGCGGACGCGCTCCACGGCCCCGGCCTTGTCTTCGATTTCGGAGTTGATTTCGCCGGAGGAAACATACGGTTCGTACTCCCGGCCGAGCTCCGAGAGCGGGCCGTCCTGTTCGCCGAGGGCGGCCAGCACGTGCATGGCGGCAAGCATGCCGGTGTCCGCGTTCCAGAAGTCACGGAAGTAGAAGTGGGCGGAGTGCTCGCCGCCAAAGATCGCGCCTTCCTCTGCCATGACGGCCTTGATGAAGGAGTGGCCTACCCGGGTGCGCACCGCCCGGCCGCCGTCCTCGGCGACGAGTTCCGGCACCGCGCGGGAGGTCAGGAGGTTGTGGATGATGGTGGGCGTTGCCTCGCCCTGCGCCTTCGCGCGGGCAATTTCGCGGCGGGCCACCATGCCAGTGATGGCCGACGGCGAGACAGCCTCGCCCTTTTCGTCGATGACGAAGCAGCGGTCGGCGTCGCCGTCGAACGCCAGCCCGATGTCCGCGCCGTGCTCGACGACGGCGGCCTGCAGGTCGCGCAGGTTTTCCGGCTCCAGGGGGTTGGCAGGGTGATTCGGGAAGGAGCCGTCCAGTTCGAAGTAGAGCGGAACGATGTCGAAGGGCAGCTTGGGCAGCAGCGTGTCGCCCAGGACGGCAGGCGTGGTCAGTCCGGCCATGCCGTTACCGGCGTCCACCACGACCTTGAGGGGGCGCGACGCGGAGAGGTCAACGAGCCTGCGCAGGTATTCGGCGTAGTCTTTCAGCACGTCCCGGACGCCGATCTGGCCCCGCGTTTCGGCAGCAGGGATCGACCCCGTGTCCAGGTACTGCTCGGCGAGCGCCTGGATCTCCTTGAGGCCCGTCTCGGAGGAGATGGGGACGGCGCCGGCCTTGGCCATCTTGATGCCGTTGTATGCGGCGGGGTTGTGGCTCGCGGTGAACGTGGCGCCTGCGGCGTTCAGTGCTCCGCACGCGTAGTACAGCTCGTCCGTGGAGATCAGGTCCAGCAGCTGGACGTTGGCTCCGCGGGTGGCGGCGCCGCTGGCGAACGCCTTGCTGAATTCGGGGGAGGAGGGTCGCATGTCACCGCCGACCAGGACCGTCTGTCCCTCCAGGCCAAGCACGTCAACGAATGCTGCGCCTACGGCCTCGACGATTTCAGCGGTGATGGATTCGCCCACGATGCCGCGGACGTCATACGCCTTGAACGAGGCCGAAAGGTCAAAAGTACGGGTCTGGTCGCTAGTCACGGCACTTATCTTACGGGCACGCGCGCGGCGGCCTGTGGAGGGGAGGTCACAGAAGTGTGTGCCGGCCGGTTGTCCACATAGCCGGCGCCCGGGGTTTGGTGTGTCAGAGGCGGCTGGGATACTGAATCAATGGCAAATAACCAGCACGCTCCTGTCCTTGCTTCTGCACCCGGCCCCTCCGGTACCGGTGCCGGGTGGGAACAGGAAACGGTCACTGGGACGCGGGGCCAGGCCCTGTCGGTGCTGCGGGAGCTGGTGGGCCGGCCGGATGCAGACTTCCACGACGGCCAGTTCGAGGCCATCGAGGCGCTGGTCGACGGCGGCCGCCGGACGCTCGTGGTGCAGCGGACAGGCTGGGGAAAATCAGCCGTTTACTTCGTGGCGTCTTTGCTGCTCCGGCGGCGCGGGGCGGGACCCACGCTGATCGTTTCGCCACTGCTCGCACTGATGCGGGACCAGGTGGCGGCTGCCGCCCGGGCGGGTGTTAGGGCCGTGGCCATCAACTCCGCCAACCAGCTGGAGTGGGACACGGTACGGGAGCAGCTTGCCGCGGACCAGGTGGATGTCCTGCTCGTTTCCCCCGAGCGTCTCACCAACCCCTCGTTCCGCGAGAACCAGCTGCCCGAGCTCATCCGGCGGACGGGCCTGCTGGTTATCGACGAGGCCCACTGCATCTCTGACTGGGGCCACGATTTCCGGCCCGACTACCGGCGCATAGCCGACCTCATCGCGGAACTGCCGGATACCGTGCCGGTGCTGGCCACCACAGCCACGGCCAACTCCCGGGTGGTCCACGACATCGAGGAACAGCTCGGCGACGGCGTGCTGACCATCCGCGGTGCGCTGGGCCGGGAGTCGCTGCGGCTCGGGGTCCTGGCGCTGCCCGACTCGCGCCAGCGTCTCGGCTGGCTCCTCACCCACCTGGCGGATCTGCACGGCAGCGGGATCATCTACACCCTGACCGTTTCCGCCGCCGAGGACACCGCCAGGCTGCTCGCAGAAGCCGGTCACGAGGTACTGGCGTACACGGGCCGCACCGACCCCGCGGACCGGGAAAGGGCTGAGCAGCTCCTCAAGGACAACCAGGTCAAGGCGCTCGTGGCCACTTCAGCGCTGGGGATGGGCTTCGACAAGCCGGATCTCGGTTTTGTGGTGCACCTGGGCGCACCGTCGTCGCCGGTTGCCTACTACCAGCAGGTGGGCAGGGCGGGCCGAGGCGCCGCCAACGCAGACGTCCTGCTCCTGCCCGGATCAGAGGACCGCGAAATCTGGCAGTACTTTGCCACGGCCTCCATGCCCTCAGAGGAGAAGGCCGCTGCCGTGCTGACCGCGCTGGCGGAGGCGGGTGCGGCCGTCTCCACTGTGGCTCTGGAAGCCCGCGTGGACCTCCGCCGGACGCCCCTGGAACTCCTGCTGAAGGTACTCGCCGTGGACGGAGCGGTGGAACGCGTAGGCGGCGGCTGGCGCTCCACCGGCATGCCGTGGACGTACGACGCCGAACGGTACCGCCGCATCGCGGAGGCCCGGGTGGACGAGCAGGACTCCATGGTCATCTACCAGGACACCGCCGGGTGCCGGATGGAGTACATCACCTCCGTCCTGGACGACGAGACCGCCGCGGCCTGCGGCCGGTGCGACAACTGCGCCGGCCGGTGGTTCCCCGCGGAGATCGCCGCCACCGCCACGGAGGCTGCCGGGCAGACGCTCAGCCGCGCCGGCATCGTTCTGGAGTCCCGGCTTCAATGGCCCAGCGGAATGGACCGCCTGGGGGTGCCGGTCAAGGGCAAGATCAAACCCGACGAAAACACGGCCGACGGCCGGGTCCTCGCCAGGCTGACGGACCTGGGCTGGGGCGGCGCCCTGCGCGAACTTTTCGCGGCCGGCGCTCCGGACCGCGCCGTCGATCCCGGCATGCTGCAGGCCTGCGTCCAGGTGCTGCGCGAATGGGGCGCCGGCGATTCCCGGATTCCTGGCTGGAGCGGCGCAGGCCGGCCGGCCGCCATTGTCAGCCTGCCTTCGCGCAGCAGGCCCCAACTCGTGGAGTCCCTGGCCCAGGGCATCTCCCAGATCGGCCGCATCCCGTACATCGGCCAGCTGCAGCTCGAACACGGCGGGCCCACCGGCGGACGCGGCGGCAACAGCGCCTACCGGCTGGCAGGTGTGTGGGACCGTCTCGTGGTGGGGGAGTCACTGGCGGCTGAGCTCGCTGGCCTGGGCGGCGGCAGCGTGATGCTCATCGACGACCTCGTGGACAGCCGGTGGACGGTCACCGTCGCGGGACGTGCCCTCAGGCGGGCCGGTGCGGGCGCGGTGCTTCCGCTGGCGCTGGCCCAGGCCGGCTGACCTCGGCGCCCGCGTGCCGGTGCAGCAGAAGGCTGTCGAGGGTGCTGAGCAGCATCAGCACGGCAATCGAGAGGAACGCGCCGCGGTAGGCGGCCACGCCGCTGCCGTCGGGTCCGGCTGACAGGATGCCGTCAACCCCGGACGAGAGCAGCGAATCCGACTCGAAGAGGCGCAGCAGCAGGGCGCCCACCGCGATTCCGGCCCCGGTGGCCAGCTGAACGATCGTGGCCGAAACGGCGTTGGCAGACGTCAGCTGCCCGGGCTGGATATCGGCGTACTGGACAGATGCGTAGGCGGAGAAGCCGATGGACCGGAACGCCCCGCTGCACACGAGCAGCGCGAACACCAGCGGTTCCGGCGTGGCCGGGGTCAGCATCGCGCAGAGGGCGAAGGTGGCAGCCGAGGCCAGGGACGCGAAGACCAGCACCGGTTTGAAACCGAAACGCCTGATGAGCGGCGTCGTCGCCGGTTTGATCCCGATGTTCCCGATAAACACGGCGGCCACCATGATGCCCGCATGCAGGGGGCTCCAGCCGAAGCCGTTCTGGAACATCAGCGGCAACAGGAACGGCACGGCGCTGATGGTCAGCCGGTAGATGAAGCCGCCCGAGTTGGTGGCCCGGAAGGTGCGGGTGCCAAACACTGTCAGGTCGAACAACGGATTGGCCGCGCGGCGCATCCAAAGGACCGCCGCTGCCAGTGCGAGAACCCCGGCCAGAATGCTCGGCCAGGTCCAAAAGCCGCCGGGGTGGCCGCTGGCCAGTTCCAGGCCCGCTACCAGCGCTCCCACGCCGGCCGTTGTGAGGGCTAGCCCCAGCCAGTCCAGCCGGCGGCTCCGGTTGCCGGGGACCGCGGGGACCAGGCGCAGGGCGGCCAGGAAGGCAGCGGCGCCGAGTGGCAGGTTGATCAGGAAGATCCAGTGCCAGGACAGGTAGGTGGTCAGCGCGCCGCCCACGAGTGGTGCCAGGACCGGAGCCAGCAACCCGGGCCAGACGAGATAGGCCGTGGCGCGCAGCAGATCCGACTTCGGCGTCCCGCGAAGCACCAGCAGCGTACCCACCGGCACCATCATCGCCCCGCCCAGGCCCTGCAGGACGCGGCTGACGGTCAGCACGGTGAGGTCCTGGCTGGCGGCGCACAGCAGCGACGCGACCGTGAAGACAGCGATGGCCAGGCAGAATATCCGCCGGGCCCCGAGGCGCTCGGCCAGCCAGCCGCTCAGCGGGATGCCCATGGCCACCGTCATCAGGTAGGCGGTCATGGTGATGTTCACGCTGGCCGACGGCACGCCGAAGTCCCCGGCGATGCTCGGGATGGCGGTCGTCAGGACGGTTCCGTCCAGGAATTCCATGAAGAACGTGGCCGCCACAAGCAGGGCCAGCCTGGGGCTCCAGGCCTCGTTGGCAGAAAGCTTGTTCATGGAGTCATCCTGCCACCGGAAAGCGCTTTATCGCCTTGAGCGTCCGGCACGCGGACGGCCGTCAAGCCCCGCAAAGGCGAAGGGAAGGATGCCCGGGAACGCAAAAGGCCCCGGTCCGAGGACCGGGGCCAAACGCGGAGACGGGGGGATTTGAACCCCCGGTGGAGTTGTGCCCCACACTTCATTAGCAGTGAAGCCCATTCGGCCGCTCTGGCACGTCTCCAATTGCTATTCCTAGCCCACCAAGGATACGCAGAACCGGCCATCCAGTGCAAAACGGCCGCGGTGGCCCGGCCAAATCGCACCGGCCCCCGCAAATCGCAGGAGTTTTTGTCCAGATAATGGGAGCCCAAGTGGCTTTAACTCGCGATATCTGGACAAAAACTCCAGGAGGGTTGGCGGCAACGTCCCGAGGGAGCCCGCGGTCAGGCCGTGCCTTCTGCCAGCGCCTTCCACAGGAAGTGCTGGCTGCGGCCCTGGAGCGCGGCTGCCTGCCGGTTGTCCGAGGCGCCGGCATGCCCGCCCTCGAGCGCTTCGTGGAACCAGACGTTGGGGATGCCCATGGCCAGCATGCGCGCGGCCATCTTCCGGGCCTGCACGGGGCCCACCCTGTCGTCGGACGTCGCGGTCCAGATGAAGGTTTCCGGATACTCCACGCCATCCCTCAGTTGGTGGTATGGCGAGAAGGTTTTGATGAATTCCCAGTGCTCGGGCAGATCCGGGTCCCCGTACTCCGCAATCCACGAGTGGCCGGCCGACAGCTTGGTGTACCGGCGCATGTCCAGCAGCGGCACTCCGCAGGACACGGCACCAAACAGCTCGGGGTACCGCGTGAGCATGTTGCCCACGAGCAGGCCGCCATTGGAGCCGCCGACACAGCCAAGCCGCTCCCGGCTGGTGACGCCCCGCGAGATCAGGTCCCTGGCCACCGCCGCGAAGTCCTCGTAGGCGCGGTGCCGGTTCTCCTGCAGCGCCGCCCGGTGCCAGGCGGGGCCGTATTCCCCGCCGCCGCGGATGTTGGCCACGACGTACACGCCGCCCCGGCTGTGCCCCTCCGGAACGCCGTCGCCTGGAACTGCGGCGGTGCGCCGCTCCAGCCACGCCCGCCCGATGGTGCCGCTGTACGCCGGCGTGCGCGAGACCTCAAAGCCCCCGTAGCCGGAGAGCTGCGTAGGGTTCTGCCCGTCGAGGACCAGGCCCCGCGCGGCCACCTGGAAGTACGGCACCTTCGTGCCGTCCGCGGAAACGGCGAAATGCTGCTGCACCTCGTAGTCCGCTTCATTGAAGAACGACGGCGACGCCTTGACCTCCGCATGTCTGCTCACCACGCCTGCCACGGCAGTTCCGCCGGAAGCCGCACCGTCGGCGGTGCCCCGGGCCAGATTGCCCCGGGTGAGGGTGCCGCGGGTCAGGGTGCTGGGCGTCGTGAACCCGGTGGCCACGAGCCAGAAGTCGTCCCCGGCCCCGCCTTCCGCCTCGTCCTCGTCATCGACGGCGAAGGCGTTGACATCGTGCAGCGGCGGGCAGGCATCCAGCGGGGACGAAGACCAGGAGTCGGCAGCATCCAGCACCCGGATTTCCGAGGACACGTCCTTCAGCAGGTTCAGCAGCAGGAAGTTTCGCGTCCAGCTCCAGGACTGAAGCGAGGTGTGCGCGTCCGGGGCGAAGAGAACCGTGATGGCCCGCCCGCCGGCCAGGTACGCCTGAAAATCAGCGGCGAGCAGGGAGCCGGCCGCGTACGTGCTGCCGTTCACCGTCCAGTCGCGCTGGGGCCGGAACAGCAGCCATTCCCGGTGCACGCCGGTGTTCACGTCGGTGGGCACGTCCACCGGCACCCAGTCACCGTCCTGCAGTACGGACGTGCGGCGGTTGAAGAAGTCGATCCAGTCCACCGCGAACGTCCGCTCAAAGCCGGGCGTGGAGTCGTGGGCCACGATCGCCATCATGTGGTCCTCGGCAATTTCGAAGATGCGCGGCGCGTCGGCCAGGACCTGGCCCCGGCGGAGCCGCACGGCGGTGCGGGCGTACGAGGACGCCGTGCGGGGCAGGTCGCCGGCGGTGCTGGCGACCAGCAGCGTGTCCGCATCGAGCCACGAGACGTTACCCTTCGCCGTCGGGAGGTCAAAGCCGCCCGCGGCGGGATCAACGAAGGTACGGGTTTCGACGTCGAACTCGCGGTAGCGGTTGGCGTCGCCGCCGTCGGGGGAGAGCGCCAAGAGCGCCCGCCGGTACGGCTGCCCGGGTTCCGGCCGCAGCAGATTTGCCCCGTGGAAGACCCATTCCACGCCGTCGGCGGCCGCCAGGGCATCCACATCGAGCAGCACGTCCCACTCCGGGGTGTCGCTGCAGTAGCTCTCCCAGCTGGTCCGGCGCCACAGGCCCTTGGGGTTCTGCCGGTCCTTCCAGAAGTTGTAGTACCACTCGCCATGCTTGCTCACCATGGCGATCTTGTCCGTGGAGTCCAGCACCTCGAGGATGTCGCCCTCGAGCCGGGCATAGTCGGCGTCCTCCAGCAGGTCCTCCGTGCGGGCATTCTGCTCGCGTACCCAGGCCAGCTGTTCCTCGCCGTAGATGTCCTCCAGCCAGATGTTCTCGTCGGTGGGCGCGGGCGCGGTCTCGGGAGGAACGGCGCCGGACGCGGGGGCAGAATCAGCTGCGGTGGTGGTCATGCGCCCATCCAAACAACATCCCCGCTCAGCTAGCAAGTCACATGCCGATACTCTGGAAGGCGTGGTTATTTCGCAGAGCATCCGGACAGCGCTGATTGGCGCCGGTCCGAGGGGTACCAGCGTGCTGGAGCGGCTGCTCGCCAACTGGTCCGCCGGCCGCCCTGCCGGAGCCCGCCTGCACATCGACGTTATCGATCCCTTTCCGGCCGGTCCGGGGCATGTCTGGCAGCCCGGACAGTCGCGCCTCTACCTGATGAACACGCAGTCGTTCTACCCCACGCTGGTTCCCGAGGACACGGGACTGGCCGCACCGGTGGCGGGCACCACCTTCGACCGCTGGCGGACAGCCCAGCAGCACAGCCCCCTGCCGGAGCTCTCCGACGACGAGCGGGCCGAGCTCGCCGTGCTGGGATCCGGTGACTTCCCCAGCCGCGCCATCTACGGCCGCTACCTGCGGTCCACCTTCCAGGAGCTGCTCGCGGCGCTGCCCGACGGCGTCACCGTAGAAATGCACCAGGCGACGGCCACCGCTGCGCGCCGCCGGCCGGACGGGACGTTCGACGTCGAACTGGACGGAGGAGAACCACTCACCGTCGACTCTGTCGTCCTCGCGCTGGGCCACCTCGCATCCCGCCTCAGCCCCGAACAGCGTGAACTCCAGGCGGCCGCAGCCCAACTGGGCCTGCGCTATCTCCCGCCCGCTGTCCCGGCAGACGTCGACTGGGGGGTGGTTCCGGCCCAGGAACCGGTCCTGGTCCGCGGGATGGGCCTGAACTTTTTTGACGTGATGGGCCAGCTCACGGAGGGCAGGGGCGGGAAGTTCGTGGAGGCAGGGGACCGGCTCGAGTACCTGCCCTCGGGCCAGGAGCCTCTGATCTTCGCCGCGTCCCGGCGCGGGACCCCCTACCGGTCCAAGGCCAACCTCGCGGGGTACTACCCGGCGTCGGTCACGCTCCGCTACTTCACCGGGAAGGCGCTGCAGAGGTTCGCTGCGGCCGGGATCGTTCCGGCATTCGACCACGACCTCTGGCCGCTCCTGCACCGGGACGCGCTCTGGGCCTATTACACAACCCTCGTGCGCTCGCAGCCGGACGCCGTGCAGGACCATGCCGCGTTCCTCAAAGAGCTGGACGAGGCCCTGCACCCGCATGCCCACGGCACCGGCCGATGGGAAGAGGACTTCAACGCCGTCGTCGGCCGCCATGTCCGTCCGGGCGGCCGGCTGGACCTGCGCGGCCTTGCGGCCCCGCTGTCCGGGCGGAGCTTTACCTCGCGCGCCGAGCTGGATGCCGCCGTCGTCGATTACCTCGACGACGACGCCCGGCGCTCGGCGCTCGGCGAGGACGACCCCCTCAAGATGGCCATCGGTGCCCTGCACCACGGCCGTGCCGTACTGAAATCGGTGGTGGCCGACGGCGGCATCACCGATGAGTCATGGGTCGCCGGACTGCGGGGCTGGTTTGAGTCGCTGGTGGAGGGCCTCGCCAGCGGTCCTCCGGCGCTGCGCGCCGAACAGCTCGCGGCACTGGCACGCGCAGGAATTGTCAGCTTCGTGGGCCCGGATCCCAAGTTCGGCGTGGCCCGCGGCAAGCGTGCCTTCACCGCCGCCTCGCCGTGGGTACGCGGCGGTGCCGCGGAAGCACACACGCTGGTGGAGGCCCTGGCGCCGGCCAACCGGGTGGCCTTCAACGAGTCCCCGCTGCTGGAACAGCTCCTCGCCGACGGGCTCGTGCGGCCGCGGACCATGATGACGGTGGAAGGCACGCCGGTCCAGTCCTCCGGGCTCGACGTCCGCCCGCACCCGTACCGGCCGGTGGCGGCGAACGGCGAGGTCACAGACCGGATGTACGTGCTGGGGCTTCAGCTCTCGGCCACGCAGTGGGGAACGGCCATCGCCGCCGAAGCCGCCCAGCAGGCCGGTCCCGTGTACCCCAGCGGGCAGCGCACGCTCCGCGACGCCGACGAGATTGCCCGCGCCATCCTGGGCCTGGCCCCAAACGCTTCCTCAGTTCCTGCCGCCTGAGCCCCAAACGCTTCCTCAGCTCCTGCCGCCTGAGCCCGAACGCTTCCTCAGGTCAGCACAAAAGAATGCCGGCCGGCAGCTTCCCCTGGGAAGCTACCGGCCGGCATTTGTTCAGAAGGTGCTTACAGGGCGCCCTGTCCGCCGGGCCCGGCGTCGGCCGCGTTGCCCTGGCCCGTGTCAGCCACGACCTTGAACCTGGCCCCGGTGGGGTCCGTCAGCGTGGCCAGCCGGCCGTGCGGTGTGTCATCCGGCCCGTCAACGAGGGTCGCGCCCAGGCTGACCGCCTTGTCGATGGAAGCGTCGGCGTCCTCGACGGCGAAGTAGACAACCCAGTTGGAGGGGACCTCGGCGGGCAGGTCGGCTGTGGCGTCGTAGATTCCGGCTTTGGCGTCCCGGCCTGCCCCCAGGGTGGTGTAGCGGAACTCCGGGGTGTCGCTCATGACGTCGGTGTTCCAGCCGAACACCTCCTCGTAGAACTTCACCGCGGCGGCATAGTCCTTGGTGTGAAGCTCGTGCCAGGCAGGGGAGCCGGGCTCGCCCACAAGCTCGTAACCGCGCATCTCCCGAGGCTGCCACACACCAATGGCGGCGCCGGAGGCATCACCGAAGAACGCCATGTGGCCCTGTTCCGGGACGTCCATGGGTTCCATGTACACCTGGCCACCGTTGGCGGCAACGGCCGCGGCTGTTGCGGCGGCGTCGTCGGACCACAGGTAGGTGGACCACGTGTCCGGCATACTTGCCTGGTCCTCCTGCTTCTGCATGATGCCGGCGACGGTCTTGCCGTTCTTTTGGGCGGTGATGTAGCCGCCGTATTTTTCCTGGTCTCCGGTTTGGAACTCCCAGCCGAACAGCTCGCCATAGAACTGTTTCGCCTGGTTGGCGTCGGTGGTCATGAGGTCGACCCAGCAGGGGGCGCCGGGCGTGGGTTCGGGCGTAGGCATGGTCTGCTCCTGGTGTGGTTTGCGGGATATCCCGCAGGTCATGGAGGTGCTACGGACAGAACTGACCCTATGCCGGGGGTGTGACAGTTTTCAATGGGGCCGCGGTCAGTGCCGGGAGTGCCGTCAGCGCTGGTCAGAGTAGGACGTGGCAGGCTCCTGGTCGTCGTCGGCCTCGATCCAGTCGATGAAGTCCTTCAGCGACATGCACCAGTAGTAGTCCGAGTACCGCAGGCCCTGCTTCTCGGCCTTGCTCATGACCTCGACCCCCCACATGCAACGGTGGATGCGGAAGCTCTTCCCCCGTTCGCGGGAAAGAGCGGTGCTGATACAAGTGAACGCCTTTGGGCAGGGCCGCGCATGAGTGGCGCGTACTCGAATTCTGCCGGACAGGTACTCGGACTACCTGATTTTGGGCCCGCTGCCTGCGGCCCTACTTGCCCGTAAAAATGGACACTGCCTGCCCACGCAAAAGGCCGGCCGGACCAACCTTTCGGT
>NZ_JBHTSL010000092.1:0-13558 GCF_042795115.1 Arthrobacter sp. NPDC056493
GGGCGGGGACCTCCTTTGGCGGGTCCCCGCCGTCGGGCATTTTAAGGTTAGGGAGCGGTTGTGGAGCGGGGCGCTAGTGACTTCTCCGGCACGGGAGCTGACCCGCTGGCACGCTGCACGCGGTAGTAATGGCGCGCCTCGTCCTGGCGGACCTTTTCAGCGCCGGTGGCGATGGGGGCGCGGAGGTGGGCCGGGCCGTAGCCGAAGGCGTCCACGAGGTCCAGCGCATGGGGGCGCAGCTTGACCAGCAGCCGGTTAATGTACCCGCCCACGGTCCGTGCGCGCTGCATCGAGAGCCTGCCGTTCATCAGGTACCACGAGAGATTGTTCTCGATGAGGGACAGGCCGAAGAGGTCCCGGAGCCAGGTCAGCACGGTCCTGGTTCCCGGGTCGGCGACCTTGCCCAGTGCCTCGGTGAAGGCCTCCCACTGCAGGAGCTCGGCGTGCGCGCGGGCGGCGTCGATGAGCTCGTCCTGGTGCTGGTTGAACAGGGCTGACGCTTCGCGCTGCGGCAGCCTGTTGGCACCCCTGAGTGCAGTGGCTGCCTCGGCAACCATGGTCTGGACGCGGTCGGTGAGCAGCGCGCGCTGGCTTTCCTCGTCGCGGAGGGCAATGGCGGCCTTCTGGACGGACCCGTTGTCCGCCACGAACTGTGCCACCTGGCGCAGCCCGGTGCGGTGGACGGCGGTCCCGGCGGCCTGGTTGACCACATACCTCGCCAGCACGCCGAACGTGGCGCCGCGGAATTCCTTGGCGTAGTCGGCCAGCAGCCGCTTGGCCACGAGCTGCAGCAGGACGGTGTTGTCGCCCTCGAAGGTGACATAGACGTCGAGGTCGGCGCGGAGCGAGGCGAAGCGGTTCTCGATCAGGAAACCGGCCCCGCCGCAAGCTTCGCGGCATTCCTGCAGGGTGTCCAGTGCGTGCCACGTGCTCAGCGGCTTCAGCGCCGCTGCCAGGGTTTCCAGGTCCTGGCGGTCCTCGTCGGAATCGTGGGCGCCGGAGAAGACATCGTCCAGCTTTTCCAGCAGCTGCTCATGGGCAAAGCCCGCGGCGTACGTCGTGGCCAGCCGGGTAAAGAGCCGCCGCTGATGCCGCTGGTAGTCCAGCAGCACCTCTTCCTCGACGGGGGACGAGGCGTTGAACTGCCGCCGCTCGGTTGCGTAGGTAATGGCCGTCTTCAGTGCGAGCTTGGAGGCTGCGACGGCGGCGCCGTCGAGGCTCACGCGGCCCTGCACCAGCGTGCCGAGCATGGTGAAGAACCGCCTTCCAGGGCTCGCGATGGAGGAGGTGTAGTTGCCGCCGGCGTCGACGTCGCCGTAGCGGTTGAGCAGGTTGGTGCGGGGAACGCGTATGTGGTCGAAGTGCAGCCGGCCGTTGTCGATGCCGTTGAGTCCGCCCTTCACGCCGTCGTCCTCGCCGCCGATCCCGGGCAGGAATGCCCCGGTGGCGGGGTCGCGCAGATCAACGTAGAACGCGTGCACGCCGTGGTTGACGCCGTTCGTCACGAGCTGGGCGAAGACCACGGCGCCGAGGCCGTCGATGGCCGCGTTGCCGATGTAGTCCTTCCACGCGGCCCGGAAAGGGGTGTGGATCACGAACTCCTGGGCGTCCGGATCGTAGGTTGCTGTGGTGGCGATGCTGGCGACGTCGGAGCCGTGTCCGGTTTCGGTCATGGCGAAGCAGCCCGGAATGTCAAGGTTCATGATGCCCGGCAGCCACTTCTCGTGGTGTTCCGCCGTGCCCAGATGCATCACGGCCGAGCCGAACAGGCCCCACTGCACACCGGCCTTGATTTGCAGGGACGGGTCTGCGGTGACCAGTTCCTCGAAACCTGCGATGTTGCCGCCGTGGTCGTCGGACCCGCCGAAGGCAGCCGGGAAGGCGCGGTGGACGCCGCCGCTGTCCACCAGGTGCCGCAGCTGCCCAAAGGTGCGCAGGCGATGCTCCGTGGGCGTAAGCCCTTCCACCTTGTGGAGCTCCTCACGTGCTGCCAGGTTCCGCGCCTGCCGGCGGACGTCGGCCCACTTGCCCAGCAGCAGCTCACCCAGGGCGGCGACGTCGACGGCGGGCAGCGGGCTTGCCGTCCCTGGGACCTCCCGCCGCCCGGACGGTGTGTGGGCGGTTGCGCCTGCCGCGCGGTCAGCTACTTCAGTCATGTCGATTCCTTCGTTGGTATTGACAGGTTCCGGTGCTATTGAATGTCGGTGAGCGCCGGCGCGATGCCGACACACAGCCAGTCCGTGATCTGGCGTGCCATGGTTTCCTGGTCCGGCCTGGCGGGGGAGTCCGGGCTGGCCAGCCACTGCTCGCCGGCGTTGCGGACCAGTCCGATGGCGGCGTTGGGCCAGTAGCCGATGACGGATTCCTTGCCTTCGCCGAGGTGGGCCCGCATGGGCGTGGCGATCATGTCTGCGATGGCGTCAAAGAAATGGCCCAGGGCGCCGGCCGTCGTGATGGGGGTGGGACCGCCGTCGGACTCCGCAGCGGAGTACCTGGTGACAAAGGTGTAGACGTTGGGGCTGGTTTCAGCCATCTGGAGGTAGGCGGAGACCATGGCGAACAGGCCTTCCCGAGGAGTCTGCGCGCTTTGCGCCGCCTCCCTGATGCGCTGCTGCATCTGTCCCAGCACCACTTCCCCCACCGCCTGCTGCAGTCCGGCCTTGTCGCCGAAGTACCGGTAGAACACGGACTTGGACGTGCCGGCGGCGGTGGCAATGTCCTCCATCGACGCGTCGCTGCCGAGTGTGTGCACAGCACGCCGGGCTGCCTTGATGAGTTCGCGCCTGCGTTCCTCCCGGTGCCCCCGCCACCGCGAGGCGCGGCCGTCCACGGCTTCTGACGCGGAGCCGGCGGGCGGGGAAGGAGGGGTTTGGTTCACGATACCCAGCGTATCAGGTACGCTGGGTATCGATAACCAGCCGGATCAAAGGAGATAGCACATGCCCGTGGATCGTCAGCCTCAAACCGTGCGGAAAGCCGTGGTGGTCGGCGGCAACAGGATCCCGTTCGCCCGGACAGGCGGCGCGTACACCAAGTCGTCCAACCAGGACATGCTCACCGCAGCCCTGGACGGCCTGATCGCCCGCTTTGGCCTGCAGGAGGAGCGCATCGGCGAAGTGGCCGCGGGCGCCGTCCTCAAGCACTCCCGGGACTTCAACCTGACCCGCGAGGCAGTCCTGGGCTCGGCGCTGTCGCCCGAGACTCCGGCCTATGACCTGCAGCAAGCCTGCGCCACGGGCCTGGAAACGGTGCTGGGCCTGGCCAACAAGATCAGGCTCGGCCAGCTGGACTCCGCCATCGCGGGCGGCGTGGACTCTGCCTCGGACGCCCCGATTGCCGTCAGCGAAGGCCTCCGCGAGGTGCTGCTGGACCTCAGCCGCGCCAAGACGCTTCCGCAGCGGCTTCAGATCCTGGCCCGGCTGCGCCCCAAGGACCTCGCCCCGGACGCGCCGAACACCGGAGAGCCCAGGACCGGCCTCTCGATGGGCGAGCACCAGGCCCTGACCACGGCCCAGTGGAACATCTCCCGCGAGGCCCAGGACGAGGTTGCCCTCAACAGCCACCGGAATCTTACCGCCGCCTATGACGCCGGATTCTTCGACGATCTCCTCACTCCCTACCGGGGCCTCACCCGGGACTCGAACCTCAGGCCCGACACGAGTCGCGAAAAGCTGGCATCCCTCAAGCCCGTGTTCGGCCGGAACCTCGGCTCCGAAGCCACCATGACAGCCGGCAACTCCACGCCGCTGACGGACGGCGCCTCCACGGTGCTGCTTTCCTCGGAGGACTGGGCCGACCAGCATGACCTGCCCAAGCTCGCCACCGTTCTGGACGGCGAGGCAGCCGCCGTGGATTTTGTCCATGGCAAGGACGGGCTGCTCATGGCGCCGGCATTCGCCGTCCCCCGGCTGCTGGCACGCAACGGCCTCACGCTGGACGACATCGACTTCTTCGAGATCCACGAAGCCTTCGCCGGGACGGTGCTGAGCACCCTCGCCGCCTGGGAGGACGAAAAGTTCGGCCGCGAGCGCCTCGGACTGGATGGTGCCTTCGGGAAGGTCGACCGGTCCAAGCTGAACGTCAACGGATCATCGCTCGCAGCCGGGCACCCGTTCGCTGCCACGGGCGGACGCATCGTGGCCACCCTGGCAAAGATGCTGCATGAGAAAGGCAACGCCGGAGGACGCCCCGCCCTGGGGCTCGTGTCCGTCTGCGCTGCAGGCGGCCAGGGCGTCGTCGCGCTGCTCGAAGCGTACACGGAAGGCAACACGCCGGGGGAAGTCCATGACTGACACCTACGCAAAGCTCGTTAAGCACGGCCTCGGACGGGATCTCGCCCGGAAGCTCGGTCTGCCGCAGCCGGCCGAACTGCGGCGCTACCGGCCCGGCCAGCCACTGATCGAGGGACCTGTGCTGGTTGGCGGTGCCGGACCCGGTGCGGACGGAATCGCGGCGGCGCTGCTTTCGTGGGGACTCGATGTCCGCCGCCACGCTGTTCCCAAGGAAAAGCTCGGCGGAATCGTGCTGGTCCTCGACACCCTCGAAACGCCCGGCGACCTGGAGCGCCCGGTCCTGGCGGCGGCACCGTCACTGCGGGACCTTGCCCCCGGCGGGCGGGTGGTGACCATCTCGCGAGTGCCCGGCGGAACGCCAGCCACGGCCGCCGCCCGCCAGGGCGTGGATGGGCTGCTGCGTTCACTGGCCAAGGAACTGCGCGCGGGCGCCACCGGAAACGGCATCCTCCTTGCCGAGGGCGTCAGCCCCAGTGCCCCGTCGGCCCTGGGTGCGCTGCGCTTCTTCCTCTCCGGCCGGTCAGCGTTCGTGGACGGCCAGTTCGTCCGCGTCACATCCGCGGAAGGCAGCCTGCCCGGCGACGCCGACGCACCGCTCGCGGGAAAGGTCGCCGTTGTGACCGGAGCGGCCCGCGGCATCGGCGCGGCCATCGCCCGGACACTGCACCGTGACGGCGCCACCGTAGTGGCTGTGGACGTCCCCGCGGCCGGGGATCACCTGGCGGATGTTGCCAACGGAATCCGCGGCACCGCGCTGCAGCTGGACATCACGCGGGACGATGCCGGGCAAAGGATCATCGACCACGCCGCGCACCGCCACGGCCGGCTCGACATCATGGTCCACAATGCCGGCATCACCCGGGACAAACTGTTGGTCAACATGGACCCGTCCCGCTGGGGGTCGGTTATTGATGTGAACATCGCGGCCCAGCTTCGCATCAATGAGGCCCTTCTTGGCTCTGAACACTTCCGTTCCGCGCCACGCATCGTTTCTGTTGCCTCCACGAGCGGAATCGCAGGCAACCGCGGACAAACCAATTATGCGGCGTCAAAGGGCGGGGTCATGGGCATGGTCCGGGCCACCGCACCGCTCCTGGCGCAGTACGGCGGTTCGATCAACGCGGTGGCACCGGGATTCATCGAGACAGAGATGACGGCCCGGATCCCGTTCGCCACCAGGGAGATCGCCCGGCGCCTGAATTCGCTGCAGCAGGGCGGGCAGCCAGGGGACGTTGCCGAGGCCATTTCCTTCCTCGCGGGCGATTCCGCCGGCGGCATTTCCGGAGAGGTGCTGAGGGTGTGCGGACAAAACCTGGTGGGGGCATGACCGGCAGCCAGCCCCTCATCCTGGGGGAGATGCCGTCCCTCTCAAAGCTGTACGTGAACGCGGCGGCCGCGGCCGCCCGCCGCAGGATCCTGGGCTCGCATGCCGACGGCGTGCTGCCCGCCGTGAGCCACGAAGTCCGGGATGTCCTGCCCGACGTCGATAACCTCACGGCCTTCCAGCACCTGCTCGGTGAGACTGCCAGTGACATTCTGCCGGCAGGGTTCATCCATGCGCTGGCGTTCCCTGTGGCGATGAGCGTCATGAACCGCGACGATTTTCCGCTGCCCCTGCTGGGGATGATCCATCTGCGGAACGTGATTGAGTACCGCGGGCCGGTCAGGTTCAACGAACCGCTGGACATTGTGGCCAGGGCGGAGACGCTCCGGGCGCACCGCGCCGGAACCCAGGTGGATATCGCCGTAGAGGTACGCGCCGCCGGTGACAGCGCTGCGTGCTGGTGCGGCGTGTCCACCTATCTCGCCAAGGGTGTTTTCCTGCCCGGCATCGACAAGGCCTCGGCGGCAGCCGCACCGCAGGGCTTCACGGCACCGGACCCCACAGGGCTCTGGCAGCTTGGCGTGGACACGGGCCGCGCCTACGCTGCCGTGTCCGGGGACTTCAACCCGATCCACCTCAGTATTCTGTCCGCCAAGGCCCTGGGCCTGCGCCGGTCCATCGCCCACGGCATGTACCTGGCGTCGAGGGCGCTGGCGGATGTGGGCGCGGCGAAAGGCGACGCCTTCCGCTGGGACGTGGGGTTTGAGGCACCCGTTTTCCTTCCCGCACGGGTGGCGCTGGACATTTCGACGGCGGAATCCGGGGAAGGCGGGTGGCTGCGGTCGGACTACGTGGCATGGAATCCGAGGTCCGGCCGGAAGCACTTCAGCGGGTCGGTGGCTGCCCTGTAGCACTGGGGGTGTGCTGCGGCACGCGGGCACAGCTGCAGCCCGGCAGAATGCGGACGGGCTACTTGCCGTTCGGGTTGGCGACCCGCAGGATGCGGTGCAGGCTCAGCAGGATTGAGCCTGCGGCGCTCGGCGTGCCGGCCCCGTTTCCGTCGGCGGCGGTGCGGTCCTCGAGGGAGGCGACCGCCGCATGGGCCGCGTGGAAGAGTTCTGCCTGCCGTTCGGCGTCGTCCTCCTCCTCCGCTGAGCGGAGCACCTCACCCACGGCAGACAGTGCCTCAGCGAGCGGCTCGCTGTAGGGGAGGGGAATGGTGAAGGGCATATCCTCGCTCCAGATGACGTCGGCCAGCACCTCGGTCATGTCCTGGATGTGGAAGGT
The DNA here is from genome assembly GCF_042795115.1 of Arthrobacter sp. NPDC056493. NCBI lineage: Bacteria > Bacillati > Actinomycetota > Actinomycetes > Micrococcales > Micrococcaceae > Arthrobacter > Arthrobacter sp. NPDC056493. The sequence continues at coordinate 6,904 of NZ_JBHTSL010000092.1, forward strand.
AATGTGCTCAAGATCGCGCACGCTCCGGTAATCCTTATCCACGTCACGCGGATGGAAACGGCGCCGCGGGTTTGCCGCCCTGCTCGCATCAGCCTTCTGGACAGCTGCACGAACCGAGCGGGCCGACTCGGCCAGGTCCTCGGACCGGCGCGACCAGTCCTCGTGTTCGGGCGGCCAATTTTCGTGCATCGCCGCGCCCATGTCCGACAGCTGGCGGGCCAGCGACAGCCGCAGCTCCGCGAGGCTGAGGGCGGCTGCGTTGAAGTGCAGCGGCGGAAACACCAGCAGGTTGACGGCGACGCCCACCACCACGCCCACGCCCATCTGCAGCAGGTAGCCGAAGGAGAAGTCGTCCGGGTTCTGCCTGCCTACCACCAGCACCAACAGAGCCGCCGTCGGAATCCAGTCCCGGCCGGCGCCCAGGCGCGGGAGCCCCGCGAGCAGCACGCCCAAGGCCATGACCGCTGCGACGCTGACCGGTGTGGCCCCGAAACTGAAGAGGAGGAAGGCCAGGCCGATGCCGGCCCCCAGTCCCACCAGGGTCTGGAAGCCCTGGCGGATGGAACCCGACACGTTCTCGTACATGGCAACCAGCGCCCCGAGCGGGGCGTAGTACGCGTAGTGGGCGGCGCCCCCGGGCATGAGAGGGGCCACCCAAAAGGCAATGCCTGCCGCCAGTCCCGCCTTGGCGGCAAGTTGAAGGCGCGGTGCGGCGAGGGCCCGGGCAATTCTGGTGGATACTGACCGCCAGATCCTGCGCGGCAGCGGATCACGGCCTGCCTCGTGCTGATTCGAGGTGCTCATCGGGGCCCCCGGCGGTGCTAGCCGACTCCGTGGCCGGCGGCCACTTCCTCGCCCGCCGTGACCGGACCTGGAGGAGTGCCGTCGCCGAAGGGGCTGCCGCCCAGGGACTCCCGCCCGTGTGCCGTTAGCCATCCGGACAGTTCCGGGCCGGCTGGGACGATCTGCGTGGGATTGATGTCCTCGTGCACTATGTAGTAGTGCTGTTTGATCTGCACGAAGTCGATGGTGTCCCCGAAGCCGGGGGTCTGGAACAGGTCCCGGGCATAACCCCACAGCGCGGGCATTTCGCTAAGCTTGTTCCGGTTGCACTTGAAGTGGCCGTGGTAGACGGCGTCGAAGCGCGCGAGCGTGGTGAAGAGCCGGACGTCCGCCTCGGTGATGGAGTCGCCCACCAGGTACCGTTGGCCGGTAAGCCGTTCCTCGAGCCAGTCCATCGCGTTCCACAGCCGGTTGTAGGCAGCATCGTAGGCCTCCTGGGAACCTGCGAACCCGCACCTGTAGACGCCGTTGTTGACCTCGGTGAAAACGCGCCTGTTGACGCCGTCGATTTCCGCACGCAGGTGCTCCGGGTACAGCTGCGGCGCCCCTGGGCGGTGGAAGTCGGTCCATTCCGTGGAGAAGTCCAGCGTGATCTGGGGGTAGTTGTTGGTCACCACCGCGCCGGTGGCGATATCCACGACAGCAGGGACCGTAATGCCGCGGGGGTAATCCGGGAAACGGCGGAAGTAGGCCTCCTGCACGCGCTCGATACCCAGCACCGGGTCCTTGCCGTCCGCGTCCAGGTCGAAGGTCCATGACCGGGCATCGTGGGTGGGGCCTGGCTGGCCGAGGCTGATGACGTCCTCGAGCCCCAGGAGCCGGCGGACAATGACGGTGCGGTTGGCCCACGGACATGCCCGTGCGGCAATCAGCCGGTAGCGTCCCGGCACCGCCGGCCAGCCTGGTTCACCGTTCGGCCCGGGGGTGCCGCTCCGGGTGATGCGGTCCTCGATGTAGTTGGTGTCCCGGTTGAATTCGCCGCCGGTGACGTAGGCGCCCTTTGTGCTGTGTTCATCCGTGCCCTGCTGGTCAGTACCCTGCTGATCCGGGCTGCGCGGTTCCCTGCTCTGTGGTTCCGCGGCGTGCAGCTCGCTGCTTCGCGCTTCCCCTGCATGGCGTCCTTTGTGTGCTTCGACTGTGCTGGTCTTCTCACTCATGGCACCAGACTATGTTGCCGTCCCAAAGACCCGCGACATCGGCAGCCAGGCAAGCACCCAGCACGCCGCCACCACCAGGGAGAACAGTGCGATCCAGATGCCCGACGGCACGGCGGTGGCGCGGTACAGGATGTAGGCGTCGGAAGACCGCAGCTGGTCGCGGCGCCGGAGGTGGACATTGGTCAGCTTGAACAGGTCCCGGACAGCGGCAACCAGGAGGGCCACGCCCAGGATGATGGCCACGTGGCCGGTGAATGCGGCAGGCACATTGATGATCATCGCAGCCACCGCCACCACGGCCCCAAGCAGGATCAACACGCCGGCGGCGTTACGGATGAAGATCAGCGAAGCCAGCAGGACCAGCAGTCCGGCAGACAGCGCGGCCGGACCCCAGCCGCTGAAGCCCGCCCACACCAGCGCGGCCCCGGTCACGCCGGGAACGGGATAGCCCCAGAAACCAGACCAGACTGCGGCGGCGCGCCCCCTTGTGTAGGACGTGGTGGTGCCGCCGTGATTGAGCTGCAGCCTGATGCCGCCCAGCCGCTGGCCGCTGGTCAGGGCCGCAAAGGCGTGCCCCAGTTCATGGGTCACCGTGGCGAGCAGACCGAAGTAGCGCCAGGTGACACGGGGGACAGAGAGCGCCGCCGCGATGAGCACGACGGCCAGAAGCTCGGTGACGGAGACTGCGGGAACGGCGGTCTGGGTGAATCCGGCGGCCACCCGGTCCCACCATTGTTCGGGCAGGGACGGGCCGGGGACTTGCAGGTAAACCATGGGGATCAAGCCTACAGGCAGCACCTTAACGGCGGCTCACAGCCCGGGCAGAGTGGGCGGATCCTCCATCAGCGATGAGGCGTCGTCCGGAACCACCAGATGCAGCATGCTTTCGACGGGGGCTTCGCCCATCGCGACAAGGAGCTCGTTGATTGACATCTGCCCGGCAAGTTCACCGGGATGTTCCTCTTCCATACATAGAACATATGTGCGAACGGCGCCGGCAACGGCGAAGGACACGCGGCAACACCTGATCCGGGGCAGTACCGGGCCTAGGCAGCACCGCACGGGCTGGTCCACGATTGAGGTACACGCTGATGCCGAGAGAAGGACACCATGGCCACGCTGAAGGAACGCCTGCACGCCGACGTCGTTGCACATCTGAAGGAGCACAACAAGGTGGCCCTGGGCACCGTCCGCAGCGTCCTGGGCGAAATCGAGACCCGGGAGAAGTCCGGCAAGACGCCGGTGGAACTGGACGACGCGCAGGTGACTGCATTGCTGCAGAAGGAGGCGGCAAAGCGGCACGACACCGCCCGCATCTATGCCGAAGCGGGGGAGCCGGAGCGTGCGGCTGCGGAGATTGCCGAGGCGGAGGTTATCGAGGCGTACCTGCCCCAAGCCCTCTCCGCCGCCGAGGTGGAGGGCATCGTCGACGATGTCATCCAAGGATTGCAGGCGGAGGGCACGGAACTGTCCGTGCGGCACATGGGCGCCGTGATGAAGCCCGTCACGGCCCGGGTGGCCGGCCGCTTCGATGGAAAGGCCGTGAGCGACATCGTCCGCCAGCGGCTGGCCTGAGCAGCCAATCGACCCTTCCTCTAATCGACACGGTCCGGCAATGGGAGGACGATTAAGGTACACCAACTGTTAGGAGGTCGGTGATGTGCTATTCATCGTGTGAGGGATGGCGGAATTACAGGAAGGAAGCGGCCAAGGAGGCCGAGGGACGCCCGGAAGCAAGACCGGCCGAGACCCCCGAACCCCAGGTGCAGGCAGAGGAAAGCAGGATGTGGGCCTACCTCGCCAGGCTGGAGGAAACCGCTGACCGTGAGCCTGACCGCATCCGCGAGAACGCGTAGGCACACAAGGAAAGGCCCCGCTGGTGCGGGGCCTTTCGTTGCGACCTCTGCTGGTTCTGTCTTCTGCTACGGGAGGGCTGCCGCTATGTCCTGCCCGATCCGGCCCAGCAGGGCCGCTGACAGTCCGGGGTCCCTGGACGAGTCCTGGTCGGTGTACTCCGCCAGCGTGTATACCCGGCTCAACGACATCTCGGCCCAGCGTTCCCTCGGGAGCAGGGACCTGCCGGCCACCGCGATGATCGGGCGGCCGCCCGAGCGCCGGGCGACGGCGGCCGGGAGTTTGCCTGCGAGCGTCTGTTCGTCGATGCTGCCCTCGCCGGTGATGACGACGTCGCAGGCGTCCTTGCGGCTGTCGAAGTCCAGCAGGTCCAGGAAGTAGTCGGCACCGGAGACGTGCGCGGCCCCCAGCAGAAGGCACGCGTAGCCGAGTCCGCCTGCGCTTCCCGCCCCCTCGTGCCCGGCGAGCGCCCGGGCATTGGCCACCTCGGCGTTCTCCATGGTGGCGACGAGGTTCTCCAGGCCGCTGTCCAGGTCCGCGATGTCCCGGGGACCCGCGCCCTTTTGCGGACCGAAGACTGCCGGTGCACCGTTCGGTCCGGTCAGCGGGTTGCGGACATCGCTGGCGACCACGAGTTCGACGCCGGAAAGTTCCGGAAGGGGGGATCGCCGGACAGAGCGGATCTTGGCGAGGTCCCGGCCGCTGCCGGCCAGCTCTCGGCCGGCAGCGTCCAGGAAGCGGTAGCCCAGGGCGGCGAGCATGCCCATGCCGCCGTCGGTGCTGGAACTGCCGCCGAGTGCCAGGACCACCCTTGCCGGGTTAAGACTGAGCGCGAACACCACCGCTTCGCCAAACCCGCGGCTCGAGGCATCCAGCGGTTGCAGGTGGCCATCCGGAAGCTGTGCCAGACCACAGGTGTTCGCTACCTCGACAACCGCCGTAGCGCCGTCGAACGCTATTCGCGCGTGGACCGGCCGGCCAGTGGGGCCAGAGACGGTGACGCTGCGGTGGGTGAAGCCGGAGGCGACGGCGGCATCGACACTGCCGTCGCCGCCGTCGGCCAGCGGAAGCAGTTCACAGTGGACCGCTCCGGTTCTGCCGGCCACATCGGCGGCGGAGCGGAGCCCCGCTGCCAGGGCGTGGGCAACCTCGCCCGCGGTGAGGCTGCCTTTGAACTTGTCGGGTGCGATCAGGGCCCGTACGGGCGTCGGGGCGGTGGCGTTCTGCATGTCAGACGGATTCCGAGTAGGCACGGCGGCGGTCGTGGGAGGTGGAAGGGTCAGCGTGGTGCCTCGGCGTGTGGTGGCCGTATTCGGTCAGGTCCCCGTCGATGTCGGTGGCGTCGTCGGCTTGGACGGGGTCCTCGGCGGGCATCGGCTCGACGGCTTCCCCGGCGAATACCCGGCGGACCCGGTCGGCGTCCAGCGTGCGGTCCCACCAGGCGATGAAGAGAGTGGCGACGGCATTGCCGGTGAAGTTCACCAGGGCCCGGCATTCTGACATGAACTTGTCGATGCCGAAGATGAGCATGATGCCTGCCGCGGGGATGGTGCCGATGGTGGTCAGGGTGGCGGTGAGCGCGATGAAGCCGCCGCCGGCGACACCCGCCGCGCCCTTGGACGTGAGCAGCATGACCGCGAGCAGGCCTAGTTGCTGGCCGATGGTCAGGTCTGTGTTGGTGGCCTGGGCTATGTAGAGCGCAGCGAGGGACAGGTAGATGGCGGCGCCGTCGAGGTTGAAGCTGTAGCCCGTGGGGACAACGAGGCCCACGGTTTCCTTCTTCACGCCGGCGTGCTCCAGCTTGCGCATCAGTCCTGGCAGTGCGGGTTCTGCGGTGGAGGTGCCCAGGATGAGCATGTATTCCTCTTTGAGGTGGCGGATCATGGTGAAGATGTTCAGCTTCAGGAAGGCCATGACGGAGCCGAGGACCACGATGACGAAGAGGATCGACGTGGCGTAGAAGAGGGCGATGAGTCCGCCCATGCTGGTGAGTGAGGAGACGCCGAACTTGCCCACCGCGTAGGCCATCGCCCCGAAGGCGCCGATCGGGGCAGCCTTCATGATGAAGCCCAGGATCTTGAACATGACAGCGGTCAGTCGCTGCACACCGTCCAGGACGGGTGCGCCCACCTTGCCCATGGCGTTCAGGGCGATGCCGAAGACGACGGCGATGAAGATGATCTGCAGGATGTCGCCCTCAACGAAGGGTCCCACGATGCTGTTGGGGATGATGTGGGTGAGGAATTGCCACCACTCCTGGTGCTGGCCGGCATCGATGAGCTTGGCTGCGGAGTCGGACGTCTTGATCGAGCCGGCATCAGCGTTGACGCCGTCGCCAAGGCGGAAGATGTTGATGGCAACCAGGCCGAAGATCATGGCGAAGATGGTGCCGATCTGGAAGTAGGTGAGGGCCTTGAGCCCGGTCATCCCCACCTTTTTCAGGTCGGCGACGCTGGCGATGCCGCCCACGATGGTCAGGAACACGATCGGGCCGATGAGCATCTTCATCGAGTTCACAAAGGTGGTTCCGATGGGCTCCATGGCGATGCCGGCGGACGGTGCCAGCCACCCGACAAGGATGCCGATGACAATGGCTGTCAAAACCCAGAAGTAGAGCTGCCGGTACCAACGTGTTTTCGGGGCTTTCTTAGCTGCCGCTGCTCCGCCGGCGGTGGTGATGTGATCCATGATTCCTACCTCGTTGTGGAATGTCGCTGGAGATGGTCTGAAGGGTAAGGGGACAAGCGGCGTCCTGGGGGCCCCGACGCGAGCTTGCGAGCGTCGGGAAGGGACCTCCGCGA
>NZ_JBHTSL010000093.1:0-12463 GCF_042795115.1 Arthrobacter sp. NPDC056493
GGGTGGGGGGGGGGGGGGCGGGGGGGGGGGGGGGGGGGGGGGGGGGGGGGGGGGGGGCCCCCCCCCCCCCCCCCACGCTCCTGAATAGCTACTTTGCGGTCGTGGATAGTTCGCCGACCGATGGTACGTCCACCCAGGCGCCCTTGTCGGCTGAGGTGATGATGGCGTCATCGATGAGAGCGGTCTGGTAGCCGTCGGCGAAGTTCGGGCTCACGCTGCCGCCTTCTGCGATGGCTTTGAAGAAGTCATGCGCCTCGATGATCTTCGTTTCGCCATAGCCGATGCCCAGGGCGGGGATCGGCCAGAGCCCGTCCCCGTAGGGATGGGCTGGGCCGGTGTAGACGGTCCGGAAACCGCGCCGGTCGTTCTGGTCGGAGGCGAAGCAGACCTGCAGCTCGTCGCGGCGCTCATAGTTGAATGCGATGCTGCCTTCGGTGCCGTGGATCTCGAAGGTGATGAAGTTATTGCGGCCGTAGGCGTTGCGGGTGGCCTCGATGGAGCCGACGGCGCCGTTGGTGAAGCGGACCATCGTCATGACCTCGTCGTCGACGTCAACCTCGCCACGGGGTCCTTCGCCGCCGCGGACGTTCCCGAGCGCGTCGGCGCCCCCGGTCTGCAGCGGACGTTCCGGGATCCACGTTGAGAGGACCGAGTTCACCGAGGCGAACTCGCCTGCAAGGTAGCGGGCCATGTCAACGACGTGGGTGGCGATGTCGCCGAGGGCTCCGGACCCGGCGATGTTTTTCTGGAAGCGCCAGGACAGAGGGGAATTGGGGTCCGCGGACCAATCCTGGAGGTAGGTGCCGCGGAAGTTCAGGATTCGCCCGATGGCACCTTCCTCGATGTACTTCTTGGCCAGGGCGACGGCGGGGGTCCGGCGGTAGTTAAAGGCCACCATATGCACGATTCCGGCGTCCTTGACCGCGTCGTACATGGCCTTGGACTCCTCAACGGTGCGGGCGAGGGGCTTTTCGCAGATGATGTGCTTGCCGGCCTGGGCTGCGGCGATGGCGATCTCGGCATGCAGGTGGTTGGGGGTGGCAATGTCGACGACATCGATCGCCGGGTCATCGACGATCCGGCGCCAGTCGGCGGTGGAGTTTTCAAAGCCGAAGCGGCGGGCGGCCTCTGCGGCCAGTGCGTCGTTGGCTTCGGCGATGGTGTGCCGGACGGGGAGGGCCGGGGCGGGCCAGAAAAACATGGGCATGGCCGAGTAGGCCAGGGAGTGGGCCTTGCCCATGAAGCCGCCTCCGATGAGGCCGACGTTGAGGTTCTTCACGATCATGTTCCTTTCCTGAGAAGCATTGGGGGCTAGGGGAGGAGTTCTTGGAGGTATCGGCGGCTGATCTCAGCCGCCTCCCGTGGGTTGCCGCCGTACTCATCGAGCTCGACCATGAGCCAGCTGTCGTAGCCGCTCTCCTTGATGGCCTGGACGATGTCCGGGAAGTCCAGCTCACCCTGCCCGAGGGGCAGGAAGGAGAAGGGGTCCTTTCGCAGATCCTTGAGGTGGACGTGGCGGATCCGCTCGGGGTACTTGCGGATTATGGCGGCCGGGTCCGCCCCGCCGGCGGCGAGGTGAGCCGTGTCCGGGCAGAAGCCGATCCGGGTGAGGGGCATGAGGCGCTCCAGCTCGTCAGGGCTCTCGACGATGGTGGTCAGGTGCGGGTGGTAGCTGGCGGTCAGCCCTGCGGCCTCGGCGATGTCGGTGACCCGGTCCAGTGCCTCGCCGAGGCGCCGGTAGTCTTCTTCCGTCGTGCCGGCGGCGCGCCGTGCGCCACCTCCAACGACGAGGCGTTCGGCCCCAAAGGTCGCGGCGAGCTCGGCCGCACGCTGGATGCGGTGCAGCTCGTCGGGCAGGATGTCCGCGTAGATAAAGTTTGCGCCGGTGTAGACGCTGACGAGTGAGACACCGGCTTCTTCCAGAATGCCGCGGAGCTGCTCCGGATTGTCCTCATAGCGGGCGAGGTTGCCGTCGAACATTTCCACGCCCTGGTAGCCCGCCGCGGCGATGTCTTTGACGGCGGTGTCCATTGACCCGTGCGTCAGATAGAAGAGGTCCTTGACGCTGGTCACGCCGACCGGATGGCCGACGACGCCGCCCCAGGTGATGGTGCAGTATCCGAGTTTCATGGTTCTGCCTTTCAAAGGAGGGATGGGGTTGCTAGGGGGCCACGAATGCGGGCCAAAGGCGACGGCAAGGACGATGCCCTGCTGTCCGGGCGGCCCAGGAGCAGGCCGTTGCGATCAGCAGGGCCGGTCCTTGCTGGCAGAGGAGGCACAGTCTGGCATCTGAGCTGAATCTGCTCTCCGTGAACGTTTACGATTGCTTTCAACGGTAGTTCCGGGAGTTGCGGCGGGGCTGAGCCGCCCGTGCAGTAGTGTCAAGCGCCGGCAGGCCGGGCCGCCGCCAGAGTAGCGGGAGGTGGCTGACGGAGCCTGTGATTAGGAGGGGTGGGCTGTCATTTCCGTTGCTGTGCTGTGGCCTGTGCCTGGGCGTTGGCTTCGCGGATCCGGTCGGTCATGTCTGTGTAAAACTCGTCCTCCGGGTCCTTGATGCCCCAGCCGCGGCCGAGGTTCTCGATGTAGCCGCACCAGTGCCAGCCGATGATCCAGGGCTCGGCCATCACCTTGGCGAGCCCGTTCGCGTAGTCCGCGCCGCGCTCGGCGTGAGTGTTCATGTCGCTTGTTCGGTGGGGGTTCATGTCTGTGGGTACCCAGTTGCCGATGTCTGCGATGACCACAGGCTTGCCGGTCAGTTCGTGCCAGCCCCGGAGGTCTTCGATCATGGTCTTGTATTCCGCCTCGGACTTGCCGGTGAAGTACTGGACGGAGAGGACGTCCACGAAGGGGACCATCGCGCGCAGGGCCGCTTCCGGGATGCCTTTATTGCCGTTGTAGCGGTCACCGAGGATCAGGTGGTTGGGGTCGTAGCGGCGGATGGCCTCGGTGATGGTTTTGTAGTACTGGGTTGCGACCTCGAAGAGCTTCTTGTCGTGCTCTTCCTGGTTGAGTCCGTCGAATCCGGGCCAGAACCTGCCCGCGGCGTGGGGCAGCCAGGCGGGGATGTCCACGAGGAAGTAGCCGATCAGGTTCCGGCTGTTCTTGTGGTCGGAGACCATCCGTCGGGCGATCCAGTCCGCGTACTTCTGGAAGTCCTCCCCGAAGACGTCCCGGAAGGCGGGGTGGCCGTTCCAGTCCTCGATCTCCTGCACGCGGATCTGCACGACGTAGGGCATGCCGGCGTCCAGCAGGTGCTGGTCGGGCCAGGGGAGGGAGTGGCCAAGGTCCACAGGGTCCCCAAACCAGTCCAGGGCCTCGCCCCAGCCGCCGCTGATGTACTGCGACGTCCAGCCGATCGTGTTGAAGTTCAGATCCTGGAGGTCGCGGACCACGCCCTTCGTCCAGGCCTCCCGCGAGCCGTACTTGCGCTCGAAGATCTCCATGTTATGCGGGTAGCGCAGGTCGGTGTCGTCGATGTGGTTCAGGGCCAGGGAGAGGAACGGTTTGCCCTCCGGGTCCACGAAGCTCCATGCTCCGTCGCTGTTGCGGGCCACCTGGAAGAATCCATTTTCTGGTGTTTCAGTTGCTGACATTTTCAATCGCTCCTTTGCGGGTTCTGCTACTTCTTGCTGAGGGACACGGCGGCGATGATGATGGCGCCCTTGATGATCTGCTGCACGGAGGAGTCGACGCCCATGAGGACCAGCCCATTGTTCATCATGCCGATGATCAGGGATCCTGCAAGGGCTCCGATGACAGTTCCTTTGCCGCCGAAGAGGCTGACGCCGCCGAGGATGACGGCTGCGATGACGTCCAGTTCGAGGCCGACGCCGACGTCCGGGCGGGCCGCATGGGCGATGCCGGTGAACAGGAGCGAGGCCACGCCGACGAGGGCTCCGGTGATGACGAAGGACAGAATCACCGTGCGGTGGGTCTTGACGCCAGTGAAGCGGGCCGCCTGGGGATTGCCGCCCGTGGCGAAGACCCGGAGCCCGAAGACGCTCTTGTGCAGGAGCACGAAGCCGAGGGCAACAATCACGATGGTCCAGACGACGGCGATGGGAACGCCAAGGATGCTGCTGTCGCCGAAGATGCTGAAGTAAGGCCGGTTGGCGATGAGCACCGGGCGCGTGTCCGTGATGAGCAAGGCGATACCGCGGGCGACGCCGAGCATGCCCAGGGTGACCAGGAAGCTTGGTATCCCGAGCTTCACGGTCAGCAGGCCGTTGACGAATCCAAAGGCGACGCCGACGGCGATGGCCGCCAGAGCGCCGAGCACCCAGAAGTTGGAGAGATGTTGGAGTGCCAGAGCCGAGGCCATTCCGGAGAGTGCGAAGACGCTGCCGACGGAGAGGTCGATCTGGGCGTTGACGATGACGAGTGTGACTCCGACGGCGATGATGGACACGATCGCTGTCTGCCGGCCCACGTTGGCGAAGTTCTGCACGCTGAAGAAGACAGGCGAGGCAATGGAGAAGAAGAGCATCAGTCCCACGAGCGCAATGTAAACGAAGTATTCGCGAACGAAGTCCATTGGGGACCGGCTGCCCCATCGCGGCCGGGTCAGGCTGAAGCTATTGGTGATCGCGCTCATGGCTCTCACGAACCCTTTCGTTGAGTCTTGAATAGATGTACTGATCTGTCATGTCCGGTGTGACCTTTTCCGGCTCGCTCATGGACGTGGAGGTCATGAAGTAGATTTCGTCGCATAGCTCCTGGAGTTCGACGAAGTCGGAAGAGGCGACGATGATTGCCGCACCCTCTTCCGCGAACCGGTGGATGACCCGGTAGATTTCCTGCCGTGCGCGGACGTCGACGCCCTGGGTCGGTTCATCCAGGAGCAGGAGGTGCATGCCCGGCTGGAGCCATTTGGCGAAGACGACCTTCTGTTGGTTGCCGCCGGACAGTGTCTGCACGGGGCTGTCGACCGAGTTCGTTTTCACCTGCAGTGTCTCCACAAGGCCCTTGATCAGTGACCGTGCTGCCCGGTTGTCGACGAGGCCGCCCTTGTGCAGTGACTTGTAGTGGGCCAGGGTGAGGTTTCGCTGGATCGAGTGCTGCAGCACGAGCCCCGAGCGGTGCCGGTCCTCGGGGACGAGCGCGACTCCCGCGCTGAGTGCTTCCCACGGGTGCTTGAAGCGGACTGTCCTGCCATTGAGCATGATTTCCCCGGCGGTGCTGCGACGCATGCCGCCGATCGTTTCCAGCAGCTCGGTGCGGCCGGTGCCGATCAGCCCGGCAATGCCGACGATCCGCCCGGCCTCAGCCCTGAAGCTGATGTCTGAGAACCGGTCCCCGGCCAGCCTGGATACCTGCAGTTTCGGTCCGCTGGAGGAGCTGGCCAGCTGTTCGGGGTGGGCGAACCTGTCGAATGCTTCCTTCGGCGGCCCGGGCTCCTGGGGTTCCACGCCTGTGATCTCGCGGACCAGCGAGTTCATCTCCATATCGGCTACGTCGGCGGTCAGCACCTTCCTGCCGTCGCGGATGACCGTCACCCGGTCGGCCAGTTCGAAGACCTCGGTGAGGCGGTGGGTGACGTAGATGATGCCCACGCCTGACTTCTGGATGTCTCGGATGCTCTTGAACAGCAGCAGCTGATCCGCCTTGGTCAGGGTCGAAGTCGGCTCGTCCAGCACCAGGACCCGGGCGTTCCGGTGGATGGCCTTGGCGATCTCGACAAGCTGACGGGAGGCGACCGAGAGGTTCTCGACCAATTCCTGAGGCGGCAGGTGCAGCCCCAGAGAGTCGACGAGTTCCCGGGCCACGGTGTTCATCTTCTTCTTCTGCACGATCCCGAAGGCGTTTCGGAGCTCGTTGCCGAGGAAGATGTTCTGGGCCACCGAGAGTGACGGGACGAGGCTGAGCTCCTGGAAGACCGTCGCGATGTCCGACTGGACGCGTTCGCGCCCGTCGATTTCGACACTTCCCTCGTCCTGCGGCTGGACGCCGTCGAGAATCTTGATCAACGTGGACTTGCCGGCGCCGTTGGGGCCCAGCAGTGCATGAACCTCACCGGGACGCAGATCGAAATCGACGTCTTTCAGGGCATAGACCCCGCTGAAAGCCTTGCTGACACCACGGGCCTGGAGTATTGGCCTGCCGTAGACCTGCCCGGCTTCGCCCACTTCCGTGGCTGTTTGCTTGTTAGTGGCCATGTCACTGGCCTCCGCAGAGTCCGGAGGTTTTGCATGCGTCCAGGACTTCCCGGGGCGGCTTGGAATGGAAGATCGCCTCGTATTTCTCCAGGAGGTTCCCCGGCGTGACGGCGACGGCCGGAAGGGCAACCCACGCCGGTACCTTGTTGCCGATCAGGGCGTGTGCGGCAGCCATACCCTCGGCGACTCCCTGGTTGTAGGGCTCCTGTGCACCAATGGCCTTGATGTAGCCGCCGCTGGCCATCTCAACGGCGTCTTCAGTGCCGAGGTCGATCGTCGTGATCGGAACGCTGATTCCGGCGTTGCGGAGGGCGGCGACGGACTGCATGGCTGGTGAATCCCAGATGACAAAGAGCCCTTTGACGTCAGGGTTTGCAGTCATGAAGTTGGCCGCGGCGGGTCCGACGGCGTTGGTGTCCGTGAAGCCGACTTCTTTGATCTTCACGTCCGGGCGGTTCTCCTTGAACCATTCCTTAACCCGCAGGGTGCGCTGGTTCGTGGTGTAGAAGTCGACAGCGAAGTCCACGATGCCGGCTGTACCGTCCTTGGGGATGAACTCCGAGAGGGCGGCTGCGGCAATCTGGCCGTTGCCCTGGTTGTCCGGGGCGATCACCGCCTGATAATCCGAGGGGTAAGAGAGCCCGGAGGCAGGCATGTGGATGAAGACGAGTTTGATGCCGGCGTCCGCGACCTTTTTATAGGTCTGGGCGGTGGCTACATCGTCAGTGGGGATGCTGATGATCAGGTCCGGCTTTTTGGTGATCAGGTTCTCGAGGTCGGCAATCTGCTGCTGGACTTTGAACTTTGCGTCCGTGACTCCGATGACCTTAACGCCGAGGTCGCCCAAGGTTTTTTGAATGCCTTCGATCGTCAGGCGGGACCAATCGATGTCCATGGTGTTCATCGAGATGCCGACGGTAAATTTGCCCTCGGCCACCTTCTTCTTGTCTTCGTCACTGAGTTTGAGTGCGTCCGCAAGTGCGGGCTTCTCGCCGTTCTTGCCCTGACCGACGATTCCGGCGGGTGAGATGGCTGCGGCGTTGACGGCGGCGGTGTCCGGGGATGTTCCGCCGCCAGCATCGCTGGAGCATCCGGACAGCGAAATGGCGATCGCGGTGAGCAGCCCGGCCGCGACGGAGAGCGTCTTTCTGCGTGTCATAAGAGTGGTCCTTCTGGTGGCCAGGGAAGCCGGGGGCGGACTTCAACCTGAGGGGAATGAAATGTGATGGAGGGAACGGGGGTCGCCGGTAGCGCGGCGTCCCCGTCTTTGAACTTCCGAGGCCGCGCGGGACAGCGGGGCAGCCGCCCCGCGCGGGTGTTGCTGTTATTCCTTGAAAAACTGCAGGTAAGCCTCGGCAAGAGCCTCCGGGTCTTCTTCTGCCAGCTGGTGGCCCCAGGGCAGGATCACGCCACGGACGTCCTCAGCAACTTCGCGCATCTGGCGCTCGTTGTCAGCTCCGATGAAGTGCTCGCTGCCAACGGCCAGGACGGGCATGGTCAGTTTGGTCTTTGCGGCCTCGCGGTTCTGCTCGGCGTCCTCGAGTGTGGCCCGGTAGATGGCGAACATGCTCCGCAGGCCTCCTGGAGAGGAGTAGCAGCGGACGTACTCGTCCAGAGCATCGGGGGTGATGGCCTGGGGGTTGTGAGTTTCGTGCTTGATGAAGTAATTGAAATATTCCCGTTCCTTGCCGGTGATCAGCAGCTCCGGGAAGTCCGGCACGTTGTAGAAGTTGATGTGCCAGAGCCAGACGTAGGTGCTGACGTTCTCCTTGGTCAGGAAGGAGTAGTCTTCGAGCCCGAAGCCGGGGAGGATCATCTCCTGGTAGACGAGTTTCTTCACCCGTTCCGGGTACTGGGCGGCGACCTGGTACGCGGTCGAGGCGCCCCAGTCTTCGCCGACGAGGTAGAAGCTCTCGTAGCCGAGGTGCGTGGCAAGCTGCGCGATGTCTTCGGCCATGTTTTTCATGTCGAAGCCGCCCTGCGGGTGCTCGGAGTCGCCCAGCCCCCGGAGATCCGGTGCGATGACCGTGAAGTACGGGGTCAGCAGGGGGATGACCCGGCGCCAGTGGTAGGACGTCTTCGGCACACCGTGAAGCAGGAACAGCGGCTCGCCTTCGCCGGCGATGGAGTAATGGAGCCTGACTCCGTTGACGAACGCGCGTCCGTGCCTGGCAGGCACTCCGTTGTGGTCCTGAATGATTTCCATGATCTAAAGCTCCTGTTTGTTGTTGATATTGCGGGATTGGTGGTTGGCATTATTTGCAGCCGTCGGTTGACTTGCAGGCATCCGCGAGCTGGCTGGGCGGATCCTGGTGATAGACCTGCTTCCACGCCTGGAGGACGTTGTTCTGAAGAACCGGCACTGCCGGGAAAGCGAGCCAATTGGGAGCGGTGCCGCCCAGGAGCACCTTGATGGCCATGTCAGCCTCGGCGAGTCCCTGGTCGTAGGGGACCTGGGCGCCCAGAGCCTTGATGTTCCCGCCGGTAGCGAGGTCGGCTGCCACATCAGAGGCGATGTTGACCGCCGTGATCGGTATGGTCTTGCCCTGGGCCCGCAGCGCCTGGTCGATGCCCACAGCCGGGACTTCCCATTCAGTGAACATTCCCTGGACGTCCGGGTTCGCCGTGAGGAAATTCCCGGCGTCCTTGCCTGAGTTGGCCGGATCCAGGAATTCGGCGACCTTGATCTTGATGTCGGGGCGGTTCGCCTTCATCCAGCCGACGAAGCCCTTCATGCGTTCCTTCGTCACGAAAAAATCGACGCCGAAGTCGAGCACGCCGACGGTCCCGCCTTGCGGGATGTACTTGGCCAGTGCCTCGGCGCTGACGGCGCCGTTGCCCTGGTTGTCGGACGAGACCATGCCCTGGTAGTCCTTGGGGTATTTCAGTCCCGAGGGCACGTTGTCCATCATGATGAGTTTGATGCCGGCAGCCCCGATCTTGCGGTAGGCCTCTGCCGTCGCGGTGTCATCCACCGGGATGCTGATGATCGCGTCCGGTTTCAGCTGGATCATGTTCTCGATGCTGGACACCTGCTTTTGGACGTCGAAGTTGGGATCGGCCACTCCCACGACCTCGGCGTCGTACGTCTTCAACCGATCGGTGATGGCCCGGACCTGTTCGGTGGACCACTCGATGTTCATGGTCTGCATGACGATGCCGACCCGGAACTTCCGCTGCTTGGCCTGGTTGACTTCCGCCTCGGTCAGCTTGACGTCATCGAGGGTCCCGGACTTTACACCGTTCGGGCCGAGTCCGACGATGTTCTTGGGCACGAGGTCTGCGGCCTTTACCTGCGCGAGTGGGTTTTCGGTGCCACCGGTTGCTGCCCCGGTGTCCGAGGCGCAGCCTGTAAATAATGCAGCGATCGTTGCGAGGGCAAGGGCCCCGGCTGTTGCTGACCTTCTCATTCTCGTTTTCCCTTCAGTTGGTCGACGGTGACCCCGATGGTGCCCGTTTTGGGCATGGCATTTCACGGTGTGGGGGTATTGGAGTTTTTGGGGTGGTGCGGCTCAGGCGAGGGCGGTCGCCAGAGCCGGTGGCAGCGGCGACAGGACGAGCCTGCCGGCGGCCGATGCCGTTCGGATTGCGGCAGCCTTGTCGGAGGCATTCAGGACCGCCTCCGCATGGGGTTTGTCCAGGAAGAGGCCCAGGGAGCACGGCCCGTAGTGGGCATGGACCCACTCCACGGCAGCGCCCGCCACCGTGGCCATGTCCCCCCGCAGCTCAACGGCGGCGCCGTCCACGGTTGTCACTGACACAGGCATACCTGCGGAGTCGACAGCGACAACCAGGCTTGCCCAAAGGACGCCGGCCTCGAAGACGCCGACGACCGCCGAGGAGCAGTGGGGTACGAAGATCCGGATGCCGAGTGCGACGTCTTCGCCTGTGCATCCAGTCTCCGCAAGCAGTTCTTCGACGTGCGTCCACTGGGCGTCGCCGATGTTGTTGGGCTCGAGGTCGGTGCGGAGCGCGAGGACCTGCTGGATGTTGTGAACCACCATGCGCTCCTTACCTCCTCGTCGAGTCACTTCCGTGAACGTTTACGAATACTATCGTGAACGTTCACGGTGCTTGTGTCAAGA
This sequence comes from Arthrobacter sp. NPDC056493, assembly GCF_042795115.1. Classification (NCBI taxonomy): domain Bacteria; kingdom Bacillati; phylum Actinomycetota; class Actinomycetes; order Micrococcales; family Micrococcaceae; genus Arthrobacter; species Arthrobacter sp. NPDC056493. The sequence goes on from NZ_JBHTSL010000093.1 coordinate 10,241, forward strand.
GTCACATTGGGAGAAGTTGGTAAGGAATTTGCTGGAGCTATCGGCCCGGACTGGCGGCAGGCGCAGAGCTCATACGGACGACGAGGGTCGGAGGGCCGGGCGTGCGGTCAACCTCGCGGCCTTCGATGGCGCCCAAGAGAACTTCGATGCTGGCATCCGCCAGCGTGGTGAAATCCTGTCGCACGGTCGTCAACGGAGGCAGGAAGTAGTCCGAGCCTTCGATGTCGTCGAATCCGACGATACTGACGTCCTCGGGCACGCGCACACCCTTCTCGGCGAAGGCCCGGATCACCCCGAGGGCAGTGTGGTCACTGGCCGCGACTATAGCCTGGGGGAGCTTGCCGTCGTCAACGAGTCGCAATCCTGTCTCGTAGGCCCACTTGGGGCTCCAGTCGCCCTCAAGGCACAGCCCAGGGCGCAGGCCGGCATCCCGCAGTGCGGCCTCCCAGCCGCGCTTGCGCACCCGGCCGTCAAACCAGTCCATGGAGCCCGCCAAATGGGCGATGTCGGTGTGGCCGAGGTCGATGAGGTGCTGCGTCGCCATGCGCGCCCCCAGTTCCTGGTTCTCGGAATACGTGAAGACATTGGGTGTCGATGACGCCCCGGCGGCGATCATCTCGACCGGGACCCGAACCGAGGCGCTCCAGACGGCCGAGGCCATCGAAACCACCGGTGCGATGACAATGATTCCGTCCACGCCGATGTCGTCCAAGGTATCCAGAGCCTTATGCACGGACTCCTCGTAGGGCTCCTCGACCGTGGCGATAGTAGTGGAGTAACCCTTCTTCCGGGCAATGTTCTCAAGGGCCATGAGCGTCCCGACCGGGCCGAAGCGCGGCGAACCGTCAGTGAGGATGCCGATGGACGTCGAGCGGCTGGTCACGAGGGTTGTGGCCGCACGGTTGCGGCGGTACCCGATGTCCTTGATAATCTGCAGCACCCGCTCACGGGTCGCAGCATTGACATCCGGGGCGTTGTTCAGCACCCGCGAAACCGTACCGTAAGAGACGCCCGCAATCCGTGCAACATCATTGATGTTCGGCTTGCGGCGCGAAGATGATCCTGGCGGCCCTGCTTCGGCGTCCTTTTGCCTCACTGCTCCTGCCACGGACCCTCTCCTGTGTCTGTCCCTCCAGCCATGTGGGAAGCCTGACTGCCTGCTTAAGCTTACAGAGCCACGAAGTTGGATTGCCGCTCTACGCTGCGGCTCGCCGGACAGGCGAAGGAAAACGACCCCGGCAAACCTGCCCCAGCCTACATTTCGAACGAACCCCCCGAGGGGCCCGGCCGCAGCGGCGTCGGTTGTGCGCACTCGCCATGATCCAGAACCGGCAGGCGCCTTGGCTCTCCTCCAATTCAAACGATAATCGAGATTCCGCCAGTAACTCGCGGAGGTATTGGCGGACCCCGGGGACTGCGAAGTCACCTGTGCCGTAGCCCGCAGACTCGATCAGACGTGCGGCGATGAGCCTATTTCGGTACTTGGACACGACGTTTGGCTTGGCCTTGAGGATGGCGCCGATCTGACCGGCCGCAGAAGGGGCCGTCCTGGCGGCCATGGCGTCGAGGAACTCGCGGTCTGTGTCGGAAATGTCCGACAGTGCCGACTCGACGACCACCAAGGTGTTTCGTCTTTGCGCGGCGGCGATCGTACGCTTAGCGCTGCTCTCGTCCAGTTCCCATCCTGCCTTGCTCGCTTCCAGCCAGAGGTAGTAGCCGACGAGCTGAATCAGGAAGGGATACTCTTCGGTGCCTCAGCTGCTTCGTTGATGAGGCTGGCGGAGAGGCCGATGCCTCCCTGGCTGAAGAGCTCTGTGTAGGATGCGGTGACTTCGACGATCGCTGCTTCGTGGAGGTTGATCCTGTCGGCGCGCCGCAGGAAGGTGGCGACCCCTTCGTTGAGGAGGTCGGACACAGCTGATGGCAGGTCGGCGAAGATCAGGCCGATAGGCAGCCCGTCGCGGATGAAGTGCTGGACGTCGGCAGCCAGTTGGGACACGCGATGCTGGTGACACCCTTGGTCCGCTACCCCGGCAGTTGTTGTCAGGCTGTGCGGTGTTTTCGCAGGGCCCTGAATGCGGCTACGGCCCCTAGGCCCGCCAGTACCCAGGGGCCGGCGGCGACAACTGGGTCGATCCACTGGTGGTTGACGTCCGCGCGTTTTTGTCCGAACCGGGAGCGGACACCGTGGGCGGAGAACTCTGTGAGGACCCCGGTTTCGGT
>NZ_JBHTSL010000094.1:0-11428 GCF_042795115.1 Arthrobacter sp. NPDC056493
ACAGGAACAGACACCACCGTTCCCACCGCCGACGTAGCAGCCGTAGTCGACGCGAACCTCGGCAACACGACGACGGGCACCGGCACCGCCCCGGCTGCCCCGGCAGCCAACGTGACAGCCGCCGCAGACGTCAACCTCGGCGGCACCGCCGCGACAGGAACAGACACCACCGTTCCCACCGCCGACGTAGCAGCCGTAGTCGACGCGAACCTCGGCAACACGACGGCGGGCACCGGCACCGCCCCGGCCGCCCCCGCAGCCAACGTGACAGCCGCCGCAGACGTCAACCTCGGCAACACCACTGGCACAGGAACAGACACCACCGTTCCCACCGCCGACGTAGCAGCCGTAGTCGACGCGAGCCTCGGCAACACGGCGGGCACCGGCACCGCCCCGGCCGCCCCCGCAGCCAACGTGACAGCCGCCGCCGACGTCAACCTCGGCAACACCACAGGCACAGGAACAGACACCGTTGTTCCTGCCGCCAACGTGGCAGCCGCGCTTGATGTGAATCTTGGTGGTACCGGCAGTGGAACGGGCACCGTTGTTCCCGACGCCGCCGCGGCCGCCGTCGTCGACATCAACCTCGGCAACACCACAGGCACAGGAACCGACACCACCGTTCCCGCCGCCGACCTGGCCGCCGTCGTCGACGTGAACCTTGGCAACACAGGTTCTCTGGGAACTGGCGCTGAAGGCACCGTCGACCTTGGGGTCGGCACGGGAACTGACACGGCCCTGGATCTGGGTGTCGATCTGGGTATCGGACTTGGCGCAGGAACTGTGACGACGCCTCCCGCTACTGACCCGGGCGACGGAACGGGTACCGATGGAACCGGAACGGGAGCTGACGGAACGGGCACTGATGGAACTGGCACTGGCGGTACCGACACCACCGGAACCGACGGCAGCGGATCCGGTACCGACGCCGCCGGTGGAGCCGCTGCCGGTGGAGCCGCTGCCGGCGCTGGCACCGTGACCACCACGACCGGCGCAGCCATTCTGCCCGCCGGCTCGGTGACCACTGGCGTCTCTGCGGCGGCCAGCACGGCAACCACGGCCAACGGAAATATGGCCACCGCACAGCAGACGCTCGCCAACACCGGCGCCGACGCTGGGCTGCTGCCACTCGCCGTGGTCCTGCTCGCCATCGGAGCACTGCTGGTGATCCGGCGGAAGAAGGCCTAACAGTCCGGACCCTCTCCGGACAGCAGTAAGCGCCTATCGTCGGCGGTCCGCATCAAAGCAGTCCTCTGGACTTCCGGATGTCGGACCGCCGGCGAAGCCGTGCTCCGAAGCCGGGCCGCAAGTCCAGCGGCTCGCCTAAAAGGCAGCATGACCATGAGCCGCGGCGTCATGTAATAAGCAAACGTATTACCCTTAACACCGAGCCAGAGCTGATAAGGACGGCAACGTGTTGGAAGAAGCGCCCAGCGGGGTGACAACGGATGTACTGGGCGGGCGTTACCGGCTGGGTGAGGTGATCGGCCGCGGTGGCATGTCGTCGGTCTATGCGGCCAGGGACCAGAACCTGGGCCGGGACGTGGCCCTGAAGCTCTTTGCGCCCCAGGCAGCAGATGCCGATGAGCTCAAACGGCAGGAGGCCGAGATCCGGCTCCTGGCGGCCCTGAACCATCCCAGCCTTGTCACCCTTTTCGACGCCGGCGTTGATACCCGCGTGCCTGACCAGCCCCGGCCCTACCTGACCATGGAGCTCGTGGAGGGCCAGGACCTGCGCAGCCGCATCCGGCACAGCCGCGTTCCGCTCGACGAACTGTCAGTCATAGGCGCCGGGGTCGCCGACGCCCTTGCTTACGTTCACGGTCTGGGCATCATTCACCGCGACATCAAGCCCGCCAACATCCTCCTCGTCCAGGTTCGCCCAGGCGAGCCGGTGCGGCCCAAACTGACCGACTTCGGCATTGCCCGGATCGTGGACGGCACCCGCCTCACGGCTACCGGCACGATGGTGGGCACTGCCGCGTACCTGAGCCCCGAGCAGGCCATGGGCTCCCCGCTTGCGCCCGCGTCGGACATCTATTCACTGGGCCTTGTGCTGCTGGAATGCATCAAGGGCACTGTTGAGTACCCGGGCAGCGCAGTGGAGTCAGCGGTGGCACGGCTGCACCGGGCCCCCGAAATCCCCCACGGCCTGCCTACGGAATGGCAACATCTGCTGGCCTCCATGACCGCCCTTGAGCCGCTGGAGCGCCCCTCCGCCGCGGACCTGGAAGTGGCTCTCCGGCACGCCCTCGTATCACCGCAGTCCGCACCCGCAGACTTGGCCGAGGATCAGACCCGCATACTTCCCGCGCTGCCGGCCCGGGCGCCGTCGATTCTCCCGCCCGGGCTCTCGGAGACACAGCCCACCGCGAGAACAACAGCCAAGGCGCCAGCGCGCCACACCGGCCGCCCGGCTGGCGCGAGGGGGCGACGGCGCTTCCGGATTGCCGCCGCCCTTGCGGCGGCCGTCCTCCTGGGCAGCGCTGCCGCGGTGACCGTCGCTGCCAACTCACCTGAAACGCACGACGTCGTTCCGTACCCTGCCGTCACCGGCCCACTGGGTGAACACCTCGTCGAGTTGCAAAGGAGCGTGGAACCATGAGCGCATACCAGCGACCGAGTCGCCGCTGGAGCCGCATGGCGGCCGCCGTCGCCGGGTGTCTGCTGGCCGCCGGACTCGCAGGGTGTACCGGATCAGCGCCCGAGCTGCAGGCTGACGCCGCGGCACAGCTTCAGCAGCGCGTCCTTGAGGTCACCAAGGCAGCTGCCGGAAGCGATCCGGCCGTCGCACTGAAGTCGCTGGACCGGCTGTCTTCGGAGCTGGATGCGGCCGCCGCGGCCGGCCAGGTTTCCTTCAAACGCCACCAGAGCATTTCAGGGGCAATCGACTCGGTTCGTGCCGACCTCACCGCCGCGCAGGCAGCCAAGAAGGCGGCGGCGGCGTCGGCCGCCAAGGCTGCCGCAGCGAAGGCTGCAGCGGCAGAGGCCGCGAAGCAGGCCCCTGCGCCGGCGGTGGTGGCTCCGGCACCCGTGACCGGCGGAAAAAAGGACAACGCCGGCAAGGGGAGCTCGGACGGGAACAAGGGTCCGGGCAAGAACAAGGGCTAATCGCCGGAGACCAGCTCTGGGCCTTCCCACATCCGAAAGCCGCTGCACCGGCCGCCATTTGAGCGGCCTGCGCCTCATAATCAGCAGACTTAGCTTCTCTCTTCAAATGCCGGCTGCTTCCCGCTACGTTGGAGGTGTTCCATCCGAACAAGGGCAATCAGAACCACGGGCCATCCGCCCGTACGCTGAAGGAGTGAACCACGCATGGCAACTGTTCAGGAATCGATCACTGTCGATGTCCCCGTACGCCAGGCCTACAACCAATGGACCCAGTTTGAGGATTTCCCCAAATTCATGAGCGGCGTGGACGCCGTCCGCCAACTCGATGACACCACTGTTCATTTCGAAACCAGCATTTCCGGTGTGAAGCGCGAATACGACGCCCAGATCACCGCTCAGGAACCGGACCAGCGCGTCACGTGGGAGAGCCTGAACGAGCCGCGGAACTCAGGCACCGTCTGGTTTGAGTCCGTGGGCGACAACGAAACCAAGGTGAACGTCGAGCTGACCTGGGAGCCTGAAACCGCGGTGGAGAAGCTTGGGGCAGCCACTGGACTTGATTCCCGCCAGGTCGCCTCGGACCTGAGGAAGTTCAAGAAATTCATCGAGGAACGCGACACTGAAACCGGCGCCTGGCGTGAAAGCGTGAGCGGTGGCGAGGTGGACGATGACCCGGGTTCGGCAGCGGCCGGCACGGGAACCGGCGTCGGGTCCGGAGCAGCAGCGGGAGCCGGGGACGGTGCCGGCGTCGGAACAACCGGCGTCGGAACCGGAGCGGCAGCGGGAGGCAACGGCGACCCGGGCGCCAGCACGGGCTACTCCGAGGGTGCCGGCATGGACGCCGTCCCGGGCCGCAGCTACGAATCCGGAGACGCCTACGATGCCTCGGCAACCGAACGGCCGGTGGATGCCGACCCGGACATGGCAGTCGACGCCCCCTACGGGGACAGCGACACAGGCGAGCCGCGGAACGAAACCCGTCACACGGACACCCGCCGGGACGATATACCCGACCGTTAGCAGCCAGCAGGACGCGGAAACGCCCCGCCACTCAAAGAGTGGCGGGGCGTTTCGTTGGCCCGGCTCTCTACGGTCTCGGCGCAGACAGCTCGGACAGAGCCGGCAGCTCAGCCGTGGTCCGGAGACTTAGCTCAGGGTCGCGACGATCTTGTTGAGCGTTGCGGACGGCCGCATGACGGCGGCCGCCTTCTCGGCGTCCGGGCGGTAGTAGCCGCCAACGTCCACCGGCTGGCCCTGGGCGCCCAGCAGTTCGGAAACGATGGCTTCCTCATTGGAAGTCAGAGCGTCGGCTACGGATGCGAAGGAAGCTGCCAGTTCGGCGTCCTCGGTCTGCTTGGCCAGTTCCTGCGCCCAGTACTGCGCCAGGTAGTAGTGGCTGCCCCGGTTGTCGATCTCGCCGGCCTTACGGCTCGGGGACTTGTTCTCCAGCAGGAACGTGCCGGTGGCCCGGTCCAGGGTGTCGGCAAGGACCTGGGCCCGGGCGTTGTCCGTGGTGTTGGCCAGGTGTTCGAAGCTGACGGCCAGCGCCAGGAATTCACCCAGGCTGTCCCAGCGCAGGTGGTTTTCCTTCAGCAGCTGCTGGACGTGCTTCGGGGCGGAGCCGCCGGCGCCGGTCTCGAAGAGGCCGCCGCCGTTGATCAGCGGAACGATGGACAGCATCTTGGCGCTGGTACCCAGTTCCAGGATCGGGAACAGGTCGGTCAGGTAGTCGCGGAGCACGTTGCCGGTGACGGAGATGGTGTCCTCGCCCTTGCGGATGCGCTCCAGAGTGAAGGCGGTGGCCTTCACCGGGGACAGGATCTCGATCTGCAGGCCCTCGGTGTCGTGCTCCTGCAGGTATTCGCGGACCTTCTCAATGAGCTTGGCGTCGTGCGCGCGGGTCTCGTCGAGCCAGAACACAGCGGGGGTCTGGGAGGCACGGGCGCGGTTCACGGCCAGCTTGACCCAGTCGCGGATCGGCAGGTCCTTGGTCTGGCAGGCGCGCCAGATGTCGCCCGGGGCAACTTCGTGTTCGATCAGGACGTTGCCAGAGCCGTCGACCACCTGGATCTTGCCGGGGACCTGAGCTTCGAAGGTCTTGTCGTGGCTGCCGTATTCCTCGGCGGCCTGGGCCATGAGGCCGACGTTCGGGACAGTGCCCATGGTGGTCGGGTCGAAGGCGCCGTTCGCGCGGCAGTCGTCGATGACAACCTGGTAGATGCCGGCGTAGGAGCTGTCCGGGAGAACTGCCAGGGTGTCGGCTTCCTTGCCGTCCGGTCCCCACATGTGGCCGGAGGTGCGGATCATGGCGGGCATGGAGGCGTCCACGATGACGTCGCTGGGGACGTGCAGGTTGGTGATGCCCTTGTCGGAGTCGACCATGGCGATCGCGGGGCCTTCCTCGAGGCCCTTCTTGATGGCGGCCTGGACGCCCTCGCGGACGTCCTCCGGCAGCTCGTCCAGACCGTTGAGGATGGAGGCGAGGCCGTTGTTGGGGCTCAGGCCGGCCGCGGCGAGCTGCTTGCCGTAGGTGTCGAACAGCTCGGAGAAGTAAGCCTTGACCACGTGGCCGAAGATGATGGGATCGGAGACCTTCATCATGGTGGCCTTCAGGTGTGCGGAGAAGAGCACACCTTCTTCTTTGGCACGTGCAACCTGTGCGGCCAGGAATTCATCCAGGGCGGCGGCGCGCATCACGGTGCCGTCGATGACTTCGCCGGCGAGAACCGGGAAAGCCTTCTTCAGGACCTTGACCGTGCCGTCCTCGCGGACCAGCTGGATTTCGATGGTGCCGTCGGCCGGAACCACCACGGACTTCTCGTTGGAGCGGAAGTCGTTGGCGTCCATGTGGGCCACGTTGGTCTTGGACTCGGAGGTCCAGGCACCCATGGAGTGCGGGTTCTGGCGTGCGTAGTTCTTGACCGACAGGGGCGCACGGCGGTCCGAGTTGCCTTCACGCAGGACCGGGTTCACGGCGGAGCCCTTGATCTTGTCGTAGCGGGAGCGGATGGCGGTCTCTTCGTCGGACGTGGGGTTGTCCGGGTAGTCCGGCAGCTTGTAGCCCTGGGACTGAAGCTCGGCAACGGCGGCCTTCAGCTGCGGCACGGATGCGCTGATGTTGGGCAGCTTGATGATGTTGGCTTCCGGCTTCTTCGCCAGTTCACCCAGTTCAGCCAGAGCGTCACCGATCTGCTGCTCTTCAGTGAGGTAGTCGCCGAAGACGGCGATGATGCGGCCGGCCAGCGAAATGTCGCGGGTCTCCACCTGCACACCTGCCGTGGACGCGAACGCCTCGATGATCGGCAGGAACGAATATGTGGCCAGCATCGGCGCTTCGTCGGTGTGGGTATAGATAATTTTGGCCATGCTCGGGCGTCTCCCTGAAGGTCGGCTTGTATCTGGTATTCCGGTCTATTTCACCAACCTTTAACTTACCCGAGGTGAACCGGATGAGCCTTACCCGGACGGCCGGATGCCCTTGCGTGACCCTGTTCCTGTGGGTTCCGCCACACTATCCATTGTCCCCGGCGCCGAGGAGTCTTAATCTTTCTCTCATAAACGAATACCGCTTCGGCGGCTGAACCCAGTTGGAACCCCTTGCGGCAGGGGCAGATCAGCACACCCCTACCTGGCAAACAAGACTTGAATCGTCACTAACCGAGCTTGTCGTCCCCCGGGTAGGTCAATCAGTCACCCGGCGCGCCTCCCGGGGCCGCCCCACCTGATAGGTAGGACCGCAATGACGAGCAAAAAGACTCTGGCCGGCAGCCTTCTGAGCCTGTCCACAGGCCTGCTGCTGGTTGTGAGCGCCATCGGCGGCGCAACAGCCTCTTCTGCAACGTCGCAGGACTTGACCCAACTCCAGGTCGCAAGCACCCCGGTGTCCAGCCTGCAGGGCTACTGGACACCCGAGCGCATGCGCGCCGCCCTTCCCGGCGATGTGCTGGCCGCCAAGGTCGTGGACCGGCAGGACAACACGGGCGCCTCGTCCCCCGCTGCCGCCGAGACGGGAGCGCTGACAAGGTTCGCCGGCACGGCCCCTCAGACCACGGCAACCACGGCCCTGCACTCCAGCGAAACCCCGGTGAGCCACGTCGGCAAGGTTTTCTTCACCCTCGGCGGGATCAACTACGTCTGCTCCGGCAATTCGATTGCCGCGCAGAATGACAGCCTGGTGGCCACCGCCGGCCACTGCGTCAATGAGGGGCCCGGCGCCTTCGCCAAGAACTGGGTCTTCGTTCCTGGCTACATCAACGGAAAGGCCCCCTACGGTCAGTGGGCGGCCAAGTCGCTGCACGCACCACGGAACTGGACGTCCGGCGGCGACATCCGGTACGACACCGGCTTCGCCGTGGTGGCACGCGTCGGCGGCAAGACCCTGGCCGATGTCGTCGGGGCGTCCGGAGTGGAGTTCAACCAGCCCCGCGGCATGGCGTACAAGTCCTACGGCTACCCCGCTGCGGCCCCGTTCACCGGCCAGACCCTGGTCAGCTGCAAGGGCACGGCCCACAATGACAGCATCAACCCGCAGTTCAACTCGCAGGGCATTTCCTGCGACATGACGGGCGGCTCCTCGGGCGGCCCCTGGTTCGCGCAGGCCGACACGAATGCCGTGAGCGGAGCGGACGGCTTCCAGAACTCCATCAACAGTTATGGCTATGGAACGAGTTCCACCACGATGTTCGGGCCGTACTGGGGTTCCACCATCATGAAGGTCTACAACTATGCACAGAACAAGTGATGAACCTGACGGTGCCGACGTAAGCCACAACGTCAGCGAAACGCCCGAGGAGATCCTCGCCTACTGGACCCCCGAACGGATGGCTGAAGCCGTCCCGAGGGACATCCGGTTGCCGGACCGGAGGAAAGCCAGCCCCAACCCGAAGGAAACTAAACCAAGTTAAGCCCGACGGCGGCCGTCCCCTTAAGGGGGCAGCCGCCGTCGCGCTTTGCTTCCGTAAGCGGAAGAAGTGCTTCGTCAGTGGAAGAAGTGGCGGGCGCCGGTGAAGTACATGGTGATGCCCGCAGCGTTGGCTGCTGCGACGACTTCCTCATCACGGACCGAGCCGCCGGGCTGCACCACAGCCCGGACGCCGGCGTCGATCAGGATCTGCAGGCCGTCGGCGAACGGGAAGAACGCGTCGGAGGCAGCCACCGCGCCGCGGGCGCGGGCCGGAGCGCCGGCCGCGCCTGGTTCTGCCGTTTCGGCGTTAGCAGCGCCGCCGGCACCGTCGACGTCGGACTCAACCTGCACACCCAGCGTGTTGGCCCGCTCAACGGCGAGCTTGCAGGAGTCCAGGCGGTTGACCTGGCCCATGCCGATGCCCACTGCAGCGCCGTTGGAGGCGAGCAGGATGGCATTGGACTTGGCTGCGCGGCAGGCAGTCCAGGCGAAGGCGAGGTCGGCCAGTGTGGCATCGTCGGCGGCTTCGCCGGCGGCAAGGGTCCAGTTGGCGCGGTTGTCGCCTTCGGCGTCCACCTTGTCGGTGATCTGGACGAGCACGCCGCCTGAGACCTGGCGGATTTCGGCCGGATAGCGGTCGTAGCCTTCGGGGAGGGCGAGCAGGCGGATGTTCTTCTTCTTGGAGAGGATTTCAACGGCCTCGGGCTCGAAGCCGGGGGCGATAACCACCTCGGTGAAGATGCCGGCCACGGTCTGGGCCATGCCGGCGGTTACCGTACGGTTGGCCGCGATGACGCCGCCAAACGCGGAGACGGGGTCGCAGGCGTGGGCCTTGGCGTGCGCGTCGGCGATCGGGTCCGCAGCGTCCGCGGAGGCCACTGCCACACCGCAGGGGTTGGCGTGCTTGATGATGGCCACGGCGGGCTCGGCGAAGTCGTAGGCGGCGCGGAGTGCCGCGTCGGCGTCGACGAAGTTGTTGTAGCTCATGGCTTTGCCGTGGATCTGGTCGGCCTGGGCGATGCCGGCAGGGGCGGCCTTGTCCACGTACAGTGCGGCCTGCTGGTGCGGGTTCTCGCCGTAGCGCAGCACCTCGGAGCGTTCCAGGGCGAGGCCGGCGTAGGCGGGCCAGTCGATGACGCCGTCGCCGTCCTCGTCGAGGAACTGGCTGGCGGTCCAGGTGGCCACGGCGGTGTCGTAGGTGGCGGTGTGCGCGAACGCCTTGGCCGCGAGCCGGCGGCGGGTCTTGAGGTCGAAACCGCCCTCGGCGGCGGCGCGCACCACATCGCCGTAGAACGTCGGGTCCACCACAATGGCGACGGCGGCGTGGTTCTTCGCGGCGGAGCGCACCATGGCGGGGCCTCCGATGTCGATCTGCTCCACGACGTCGTCCTGTGCGGCGCCGGACTTGACCGTCTCCACGAACGGGTAGAGGTTCACCACGACGAGGTCGAAGGCCTCGATCTCCATCTTGGCGAGGGTCTCCATGTGCGCGGGGACGCGGCGGTCGGCGAGGATGCCGCCGTGGACGCGCGGGTGCAGGGTCTTGACCCGGCCGTCGAGCATCTCGGGGGAACCGGTGACTTCCTCGACTTCCTGGACCGGGATGCCGGCCGCGGCGATCTTCTTGGCGGTCGAGCCGGTGGAAACAATTTTGACGCCTGCTGCGTGCAGGCCCTTGGCGAGCTCCTCCAGACCGGTCTTGTCGTATACCGAGATCAGGGCCCGGCGGATGGGAACACGGTCAAGCTGCGTCAAGCTCACAAAAGTCTCCGTCTTTATCTCGCGGTCGATGTGCCGCGGTTGGTGGGGATACGGCCCAGTTTATCGTGTCGGCGGACCCCCTCCTGCTGGCGGCTCCAGTGTGAAGGCGGGGCGTGCACGCCGCCGAAGGAACCGGCGTTGCGGGTCGTTCCGCAACGTAAGGTTTAAGCAGGAGGCCGAGATGAATATTTACACCGCTGTGCCCAGTGGCGAGCAGGTGGTCCAGGAACTGCCGTGGCGCTGGAAAGTGCAGGGCCGGATCTTCGTGATCGGCGGCCTGGGGTTCATGTTCGATGCGTGGGACGTCACCTTGAACGGCATCCTCATTCCGCTGCTGTCCACGCACTGGAGCCTCACCTCGGGCGAGGCCGGCTGGATCGGCACGGCCAACCTGATCGGCATGGCCCTGGGCGCCTTCATCTGGGGCACCATCGCTGACACCATCGGCCGCAGGAAGGCCTTCACGGCCACGCTGCTGATCTTCTCGGTCTTCACAGTTCTTGGCGCCTTCTCCCCCGATTTCCTGTGGTTCTGCGTGTTCCGCTTCATGGCCGGATTCGGCCTGGGCGGCTGCATCCCGGTGGATTACGCGCTGGTGGGTGAATTCACGCCCCGCCGGCAGCGCGGCAGGGTCCTCACGGCCATGGACGGCTGGTGGCCCGTGGGGGCCGCGCTCTGCGGGTTCGTGTCCGCCTGGCTCGTGGCCGCGTTTGCCGACTGGCGGCTGACCATGCTCGTCATGGTGCTGCCTGCGCTGCTGGTGTTCTGGGTGCGCCGCAGCGTGCCGGAGTCGCCGCTGTTCCTGATCCGCAAGGGCCGCCGCGACGAGGCGGCCCGGGTGATTGACAGCCTGGTCGAGGCCACCGGAGCCGAGCCCCGCGCCTACAGCCTGCCCGAGCCGCAGGCCGTGCCGCGGCTTTCCGCCGGCAGCGCGTGGCAGCAGCTGCGCGGGGTCTGGCAGTTCAACTGGAAGATCACGGCCGCCGCCTGGGCCCTGTTCATGAGCATCCTGCTGGTCTACTACCTGTCCCTGACCTGGATGCCGCGGATCCTGATTGGCGCCGGGTTCGCCGAGTACAAGGCGTTCCTGACGACGGCAGGAATGGCCGCCGTCGGGCTCCTGGGCGTGATCGCGGCAGCGCTGCTTGTGGAGCGTGTGGGCCGCAAGTGGCTGCTGGCCATTACGGGGCCGCTGTCCGCGCTGGTCCTGGTGGTGGTGGCGTTCGCGGTGGATGTGCCAACGGCCGCGGTGTTCTGGCTGCTGGTGTTCGGGTTCGTGGTGCAGGTGGCCATCCCGGTGCTCTACACCTATGTTTCCGAGCTGTACCCCACGGAACTGCGCGGCAGCGGCTTCGGCTGGGCGTCCACGTTCTCGCGGCTGGGGGCGGGCTTCGGTCCGCTCATCTTCGCGAACTACTTCTGGCCGCAGCTGGGGCTGGCCACGTCCTTCGCCCTCGCCGGCGGCCTGGTGGTCCTGGCCGTGCTGTGGATGGCGTTCTTCTCCCCCGAAACCCGCCAGCGCCGCCTCGAGTAGCGGCCCTGCTCTCCCCTCCCAACTGACTCGCAGTTGTTGTCGTTTTTGGGGGGCCAAAACAAAACAAAAGCGAGTAACAAGGGGCGGGGGCTTATAAACAAAAAAGAGCCCCCCAGACC
>NZ_JBHTSL010000095.1:0-11184 GCF_042795115.1 Arthrobacter sp. NPDC056493
CACCGAGACTGGCGGAGCCGAGACTCGTGTCGAAGGCTCGGCGGCGGGCCGTTCGGGCAACCCGGCCAAGGCCGCAGCGCAGGACCGGCGCGACGGCAAGAAGAAAAAGCGCTAGCCAGCGGATAAAGACAGGAAGGGACCGGAGCTCAGGCTTCCGGTCCCTTCCTGTTTTCGAGTCAGCCAATCTCCAGGGCTGTCACACGCCAGATGTTCTTGCTGCGTTCCAGCCGGACGGCCACTGCCCGGACCCGCAGTTCATCAATCACCACCGCGCTGGCTTCGTAAACGTCAGGCGTCACCCCGCACGCGCGGACCGAGCGGACTGACGCGTTGCGGTGGAGCAGCCCCATTTTCCGGGGAGACCGGGCAGCCACCCGCCGGGTGAGGGCCGCCCGGTGCTGGAGGACGGTGAGGCAGCGCTGGTCCAGCCGCCGTGCCAGCTGGTGGATGGGCCGTGTTCCTGCGAGGACTTCAATAGCGGCCTGGACTGTGGCCCTGGTGATGGCGCAGATCTCTCTCGCCTCGTCGTCAGGGGCGGGTGCAAGCGCCAGCCGGGCTGGCACCGGGCCGGTTTGTGTTCGCCCGGTTTCCCGGGGCCGGGTTGGCTCAGGGCGGATGGGAGCCGCTCCCGCGCGAGCCGGCTCTGCCGGGACGGGCTCAAGAACAGCGTTTCCTGCGCGCCGTAGTGGGGTTACTGCAGTCATGATCGGTCCTTCGGTAGAGGCTGGCTTGGGAAGGCCGCAGGAAGGGCGCGGCCGCGGGTCGGTGGCGGGGAAGGAAACCTGCTGGCGCTCCTTACGGCGGTGGCGGCGGGCTGAGGAGCTGGCCCGGGAGAAGGACGTTGGGATCGGCTCCGATGACGTTCCGGTTGGCCTGATACCAGAGCGGCCAGCGGGCCGCTACTTCCACCTCGGAGGCGCCGGGCCCCAGCTCGCGTGCGGCGATGGTCCACAGTGATTCCCCGGCCCGGACGGGTACTTCCCGGCGGGCCGTGGCTGGCTCAGCCGTGGCCCGGGCGGGCAATGGGCTGACGAGGCCGGGTTGCGCCACCGGGACGCGCGGCTTCCACTGCGGCTGGTGTTCGCTGCCTCCTGCGACGGTTCCTTCGGTGACCCCGGTTCCTTCGGTGCCGCCGGGTCTTTCGGTGCCGCTGGAGTCCGCGGAATTGCTGGCGGGCAGGTCTGGCCGCTCGGCCAGGGGCGCCCACGCTGCAGAGAGGGACGTTCCGTTGCTCGCGGAAAGGGCTGCGGCCGGCAACTCATCCGCCTGGGCCAGCGGCGCGCCGAGGAGCTGGATGCCAACCGCGGCCAGCGCCAGCCGGCGCATGAAAACAGGGCTGAACCGCCCCGTGGCGCGGGCGGCAGCGTGATGCCCGGTCCGTTCCAGGAGTGCCGATGCGAAGGCGGTGGCCAGGGACAGCAGCCACCAGGCAATGACGGTCAGCCCCGCGGCGAGGGCCAGCAGGCCAAGCAGGTCGTCGAAGAGCAAAGCCTGCTGACGTGCAGCGGACCTCATCCAGTGATCGACGATTCCGGCTCCGGTGAGAGCCAGAAAGACTCCGAGCCCCAGGATGACAAAGGCAAGGGCGGCTTCTGCCCTGACCGGGCGCCGTACCTCTTCCCCCATGACTTTCCCCCAATCAGCCCATTTGATGCAGTTTGACCAACTTTGATGTGTTTGGTCCTGTTCGAGACAGTTTGCAGCAGTGTGTCTGGGTTGTCTAGGGAGATAGAAAAGTTTGTGGATTAATTGACCGCCCCCGAGGGCGCGCCTACGCTGTCGCCATGCGATGGAATGCACTTTTCCAGGATCTTGAGCTGCAGCTCGCCGAGGCCGGGGTGCTGGGCCTGGAGTCCGAGATTGCCGAGCGCTCCCGAGCGGAAACGGCCGCCGTCGCGCTCGATGACAGGCTGCGTGGGTCCTTGGGCTGCCACGTTGGCATCCATTTGAGTTCGGGACCGGTCTTTGCCGGCACCCTCAGTCATGCCGGGTCCGAAAGCCTGGTCCTTGACGAGGCGGCGCATCAACTGCTGATACCGTATGCCGCCGTGGGCCGCTACACCGGACTGGGGCGGTTCGCCGTGGGCGAGGCATCCCCGGTGCGCCGGAAACTCGGCCTTGCCAGCGCGCTGCGGGTGCTGGCGCGGGACAGGGCTGAACTCACCGTCCTGCTGTTAGGGCGGTCAACGGACATGCAGTTCTCCGGCGTGATCGACAGGGTGGGACGGGATTTTTTTGACCTCGCCATGACATTGCCCGGCGAAGCGCGCAGGGCTGGCCGGGTTTCCGATGTGGCGACGGTCCCGTTTCAGGCGCTGGGTGCGCTCCGCTCAAGGCGCGGCGGCGACCTCTGACGGCTGATGGCGGGGAATCCACCGTCCCGCCGGGTCCTCCCGTGCTCAAACGGACTTGGACTTGGCCTCTTGGATCATGCGGCTTGCCTCGGCATAACGCTCTTCGATGTACTGCTCAAGCATCTTTTCCTCGACACGCCACTGGCCGCGGCCACCCACCTGGATTGCCTTCAGTTCGCCGCTGCGGACGAGGGCATACGCTGCCGGCGCATTGATCTGAAGCTGTTCGGCTACATCTGCAAGCGTAAGGAATCGGGGCATAGTCCAATTGTGCCACCGTTGGGCGTGGATGATGCCGTTATCCACAGTTTGATGTTGTTTGCCTGAATACCTTTCCGATCGAGCAGTCATGCCGTAACAATGATCATGACCGGCGCGGGTGAAGCGCCCAGGCGTCAAGGGGGAGCAGTACGCATGAGTGCAAGCACGGCGGCCACCGGAGCCCGGCTGAAGAAGCCTTCCTGGAAAGACCCGAGGCTTCTGGTGGGTGTGCTCCTGGTCCTCGCCTCTGTCGTCGGAGTCGTAGCTCTCGTCGGCAGCGCGGACCGAACCACAGAGGTGTTTGCCGCCCGTGAGCCAATCGCCGTCGGCCAGAAACTCACGCCTGAAAACATCAGCCGGGTCAAGGTGCGCCTGGGCGACATCGAACCGCACTATGTCACGGCCGAGTCAGGTATTCCCGACGGCCAGGTGGCCGTCCAAAGGATCGCCAAGAACCAATTGGTGCCCCGTGAAAGCCTGGGCAGTGTCGACGCCCTGGACCGAAAGCCGGTGGCCGTCACGGTTCAGGAGGCCTTGCCTGAACAGGCGGTGGCGGGAACCCGGGTGGACGTCTGGGTCTCCATGCCTGACGCCCGGGACGGCTTTGCCGAGCCGAAGCTGCTGCTTCCCGGCGCGGAAATCGCGGAGGTCTCAGAAGGATCCACCGCTCTTGGCGCCTCGAAATCCACCGTCCTGATGGTCCTGGTGGGGGACGGGCAGATGGCCTCGCTCCTTGGCGCACAGGCAAACGAGGCCAAAATCTCCGTGGTCTGGAATCCCGGCGGGGCCGCCAAGTGAGCATCCCGGTTGTCACCGTCGGTGAGTCCCAGGAAGACCTGGTTGGTGGACTCGAGCGGCTGCACGGTCCAGTCACGGTGGTCCGGCGGTGCGCAGAGCTCGCGGAGCTGCTGGCCGCCTGCCAGAGCGGGCTGGCGCGGGCTGCCGTTGTTGCCGAGGGAAGTGCGGACCTGACTGCATCGCTGGTGGACAGGCTCGCCGCCGTGGGCGTAGCAGTCATCGCCCTGACCGACAGCCCCGAGGAGCGGTTGAGGCTTCGCGGCATCGGGGTCACGGCGGCGCCCTCGACCGTTGAATCCACGGTACTCGCGGAAAGTATTGCCGACGCCGTCAGCCGGCACGCAGGCCTGGGGCTGGCAGGGCTGAACCCCGGCGCCGGTCCCGCTTACACCACAGGCTTCGCCGACGCCGGCGCGGCCCTGAGCCCGGAGGCTGTCGACGCCGAACCGGAGCAGACTCTGGCCGGAACCGGCAGGGTCCTGGCCGTGTGGGGGCCGGCCGGGGCCCCCGGCAGAACCCTGGTTGCCGTCAACATTGCAGGGGAGCTGGCTGCCCAAGGCAAGTCAGTCCTGCTGGTCGATGCCGACAGCTACGGGGCCAGCGTCGCCGGCGTCCTCGGGCTCCTCGACGAGGCAGCTGGTCTGGCACAGGCCTGCCGGCTGGCCGACCAGGGCCTCCTGGGCCGGGAAGCATTGCTTCGCGTCGCCGTTCCAGTTATCGCCACGGCAGGAAATTTCCGGGTACTGACCGGCATAACCCGGGCTGACCGCTGGACCGAGCTGCGCGCGGCCGCGCTGGCCCTTGTTTTGGACAGGGCGCGGGAAATGGCGGACGTCACCGTGGTCGACGCCGGCTTTTGCCTTGAGGCGGACGAGGAGCTGAGCTTCGACACCATGGCACCGCGGCGCAACGCCGCAACCCTCAGGAGCCTTGAACTGGCCGATACTGTGATCGCCGTCGGATCGGCGGATCCCGTCGGTGTGCCCCGCCTTGTCAGGGGGCTGGCGGAACTCGAGGGTTCGCTGCCGGGAGTCAACCCCGAGGTGGTGCTCAACAAGGTGCGGGCCTCGGCCGTGGGCCGTTCGCCGGAACGCCAGCTCCGCGAGGCGTGGGACCGGTTCGGCCCGTCGGCGGGCATTAAGGCCTTCCTTCCGTGGGACCCGGGCGCAGCGGACGCGGCGCTGCTGTCCGGCTCGTTATTGCTGGAGTCGGCCCCGGAATCCCGGCTTCGGGCGGCGATCGCGGAATTGGTTTGTGCACCTGTCCAGCAAAAACGCCGATCCTCTGTGTTCTCCTCCACAGCAAGGCGCAGGCTGACGGGCTAGGCTCACGGTGAGGGCTGCAAGGAAGCAGCCGCAAACTGTCTGATGGAGGCGTGTGTCGATGTCGTCTGGGTCCAGCGTGGAGGATCAGTCCCGTTCAATCGGAGCCGAGGAAGGCTTCTTTGCGGACTACTACGAGCATCTGGCGGAGGAGGACGCGCGCGCTTATCCGCACGAGCTGCTGGCGGCCCGGGCTGAGACCCACCGCGCCGTCGGTTTTGAACGCCGTCCGGGCAGCGCCAACATCTCCATCGTTCCTGAGGGCGACCGCAGCGTTGTTTACATCGTCACGGACGACATGCCTTTCCTCGTGGATTCAGTCAACGCCGAACTGGTACGTCAGAATTCGGCCATCCACCTTGTGCAGCACCCCATGTTCGTGGTCACGCGCAACCGCGAAACCAACGAGCTCGTCAAGGTGGACAGGGTCCCGTCCAGCATCGGCATCTCCAGCGGCGACACCGCGGCGCTGCCCGTCCTGTCCCACCTGATTGCCCAGGGCGACAACGCGTCCCACATGGAGTCCTGGATTGCCGTCGAGATCGGCCGCGCCAGTAACGAAGCCGCCGAGCAGCTGCAGGAAGGACTGGAGCGGGTCCTCGGAGACGTTCGGGCCGCCGTCGAAGACTGGCCGAAAATGCGCAACAAGGCACTGCAGATCGCCCTGGATCTGGACAAGGTGGCCCATCCGACGCAGATCGCAGAGCTGCGCCAGGCCCAGGATCTGCTTCGCTGGCTGGACGAGGGCAACTTCACCTTCCTCGGTTACCGGGAATACGACCTGGTCAACGAAGAAGGCGAGGATGTCCTGGAACTGCGCGAGGACAGCGGCCTGGGCCTGCTGCGGGCACACCACGATACCCATCAGGTGCAGCACCTCACCGACGCGGGCAGGCGCAAGGCCCGCGAAAAGCGTGCCCTGGTCATCACCAAGGCAAATTCCCGCTCAACAGTGCACCGGCCCGCGTACCTGGACTACATCGGCGTGAAAAGCTTCGACGCTGCCGGCAACGTCAACGGTGAGCAGCGCTTCATCGGACTGTTTGCCACCAGCGCCTACACCGACTCCGTACGCAATATCCCGATTGTCCGGGAAAAGGTCGAGTCCGTGCTGCGCGGCGCCGGTTTTCCGCCGGACTCGCATTCCGGCAAGGACCTGCTCGGCATCCTGGAGACTTACCC
Source organism: Arthrobacter sp. NPDC056493 (assembly GCF_042795115.1). Taxonomy (NCBI): domain Bacteria; kingdom Bacillati; phylum Actinomycetota; class Actinomycetes; order Micrococcales; family Micrococcaceae; genus Arthrobacter; species Arthrobacter sp. NPDC056493. Next base: position 5,918 of record NZ_JBHTSL010000095.1, read on the forward strand.
CCGTGACGAGCTCTTCCAAATCGAAATTCCCGACCTGGCCGCGACGGCAACGGGAATCCAGCGGCTGCAGGAACGGCGCCGGACCCGGCTCTTCCTTCGCCCGGACATCTACGGACGGTTCATGTCGGCCGTGGTCTACCTTCCTCGCGACCGGTACACCACGAACGTCCGGCTGAGGATCGAGCAGGAACTCCGCGAGACCTTCCGCGCCGAGTCCATCGACTATGAGGCGAGGATGACCGAATCGGCCCTCGCCCGGCTGTTCTTCCGGATCCGCCTGCCGAAGGGCGCGGATGTCAGCCACGTCAACACCGACGCGCTGGAACAGCGGCTGGTCCGTGCCGCCCGGTCCTGGAGTGAAGGGATCGCCGAGGTACTCCGCGAGCGCAGCGCCGACGACGGTGCCAACGAACTCGCGGCCATCTGGGCCGAGGCTTTCCCGGCCAGCTACCGCGTCGACTACGAAATCGAAGACGCCCTCGAGGACATCGCCCGGTTTGAACAGTACGGGGCCGAAGCCGAGCGTGTTGCGGGCGCCAGGCAGGAACGGCCGGGTGTCCACGTTTATCTTCCCGAGGGGGCCGGCGCCACCCTCGAGGAGGACGCCAGGGTCAAGCTCTACATGCTGGAGCCGAAGAGCCTGAGCCAGATCCTGCCGTATTTCCACAACCTGGGGCTGGAGGTGCTGGACGAGCGGCCGTTCGAGATCGAGACCGCCGACCGCCGGGACTTCTTCCTCTACGACCTCGGGCTGAAGTACCCCGCCGGGGTGGACCCGGTGTCCACGGGCCGGCTGCTGGCGGACTCCTTCGGCGCGGCCGTTTCCGGTGCCGTGGAATCCGACAGTTTTGACCGGCTGGTGCTTCGCGAGGACATGACGTGGCGGCAGGTCATCGTGCTGCGGGCCTACGCGAAGTACATGCGGCAAATGGGGAACACCAACTCGTTTGAGTTCATGGCCGACACCCTGCTGGCCAACCCGGAGGTCACCCGCGGGCTGACTGCCCTGTTTGAGGCACGCTTCGATCCGGCGCTGACCGAGCTGGAGCGGACCGAACGGCAGGAAAAAGTCCGCGCTGAGCTGTCGTCGTCGATCGACGATGTCGCCACGCTCGACGCCGACCGCGTGGTGCGGACGTTCACCAACCTCATCGAAGCAACGCTGCGCACCAACTTCTACCAGGACAAGCCGCACCTGAGCTTCAAGCTCGACCCCTCAGCCATCGAAGGGCTGCCCTTCCCGCGGCCCATGTTCGAAATCTGGGTTTACGCTCCCCGGGTCGAGGGCGTTCACCTGCGCTTCGGCAAGGTGGCCCGCGGCGGCCTCCGCTGGTCGGACCGGCGGGAAGACTTCCGCACGGAAATCCTGGGTCTGGTCAAGGCTCAGACGGTCAAAAATGCCGTGATCGTTCCGACGGGCGCAAAAGGCGGGTTCTTCGCCAAGCGGCTGCCGGATCCCGCCAAGGACAGGTCGGCCTGGATGGCGGAGGGCGTCGAAAGCTACAAGACGTTCATCCGCGGACTGCTGGATGTCACCGACAACCTCGTGACGGGAGCAGACGGCGAACGGCTTGTCCCGCCGTCGAACGTTGTACGGCACGACGGCGACGACTCTTACCTCGTGGTCGCAGCGGACAAGGGCACGGCATCCTTCTCTGACATTGCAAACGGACTGGCAGCGGACTACGGATTCTGGCTGGGCGACGCCTTCGCCTCCGGCGGTTCGGTGGGATATGACCACAAGGCCATGGGCATCACCGCCCGCGGTGCCTGGGAGTCGGTTAAGCGGCACTTCAGCGAGCTGGACCTGGATACCCAGTCCGAGCCTTTCACGGTCGTTGGCGTCGGTGACATGTCCGGGGACGTCTTCGGCAACGGAATGCTCCTGTCCCAGCACATCCGGCTGCTCGCGGCGTTCGACCACAGGCACATCTTCCTCGACCCGAACCCGGACGAGGCAACCTCCTACACGGAGCGGCAGCGGCTGTTCGGGCTGCCCCGGTCGTCCTGGGACGACTATGACAGGAACCTGATCAGCGAAGGCGGCGGGGTGTACCCGCGGCAGGCGAAATCGATCCCGGTGTCGCCGCAGGTCCGGTCTGCCCTTGGCCTGCCGGAGGCCACGACCCAGCTCAGCCCGCCCGAACTCCTGCGCGCCATCCTGCTCGCGCCCGCCGACCTGCTTTACAACGGCGGCATCGGAACCTACGTGAAGGCCAGTTCCGAGACGCACGCCATGGTGGGCGACAAGTCCAACGATGCGATCCGGGTGGACGGCCGCGACCTTCGCGTCAAGGTTGTGGGCGAGGGCGGAAACCTCGGCATGACGCAGCGGGGCCGTATCGAAGCGGCGCTGCAGGGCGTCATCCTGAACACCGATGCCATCGACAACTCCGCCGGTGTGGACTGCTCCGACCACGAGGTCAACATCAAGATCTTCGTGGACCGGATGGTTGCGGCCGGCAAGCTCGACGCCGCCGAGCGCTCGGACTTCCTTGCGGCGATGACCGACGAAGTGGGGCGGCTGGTCCTGGAAGACAACATCGACCAGAACATCCTGCTCCTGAATGACCGCCAGAAAGTCGCCGAATGGAGCCCGAGCTACGAGCGGCTGATGGACTGGCTGGAGAAAACGGCGGACCTGAACCGCGACCTGGAGGCACTGCCCTCCACCGCTGTCCTGCGCGAACGGCTGGAACAGGGGCAGGGGCTTACGTCACCTGAACTGTCCGTGCTGGCCGCCTACGCCAAGATCGAACTGGCGACCGCCCTGCGCGACAGCGACCTGGCCGACGACCCCTGGTTCCGGGAAACGCTCCGGCAGTACTTCCCGGTCCAGCTTCGAGAGAAATTCGACGCCGACCTGGACACCCATCCGCTGCGCCGGGAAATCATCGCAACGGTCGTGGCCAACGACATGATCAACCTGGGCGGCATCACCTTTGCCTTCCGGACCATGGAGGAGACCTCTGCGAGCGAGGTGGCGGTGGCCAAGGCGTTCGTGGCGCTGCGGGAAATCTACGAACTCGACGTCATGGTGTCGGAGCTCAACGACCTGCCTGCGTCGTTCCCCACTGAGCACTGGAGCACCGTCCACCTCGATATCCGGCGGCTGCTGGACCGAGCGGTGCGGTGGGTCCTGGCCCAGGGCAGCGCGTCGCGGCCCATCGCCGACATCGTCGCCGAGTTCCAGCCGCCGATGGAACCCATGCGGGCGCGGCTGCTGGACTACCTGCGCGGTGACGACCGTGAGCGCGTTGCCTCCTGGCTTGAGAAGGCGCGGTCCTGGGGCCTGCCCGAGGACCTTGGCCACCGCTGGGCCGAGTTGTTTGAGAGCTTCGTCCTGCTGGACATCGCCAAAATTGCGCACAACCGCAAGGAGCCGGTGGAGGACATCGCCAACGTCTACTACACGGTGTTCAACCGGTTCCACGCGGACTCCCTGCTGGAGCGGATCAGTTCCCTCCCGCGGAAGGACCGCTGGCAGGCCCTGGCCCGAGCCGCGCTGCGTGATGACCTTTACTCGACCGTCTCAGACATGACGACGGCCGTCCTGGACTCGACCGGCGAAGGGTCGCCCGCCGAGGACAGGCTCAAGGCCTGGGAGCAGCTGAATGCCGAACATTTGGGCCGTGCGAAGAGCATGTTCGATGAGGTCAACGCCCTCGAAGCGGACGACATGGCCTCGCTCTCGGTAGCATTGAGGCTCTTGAGGTCAATCGTCCGACGCTAGGACAAGGGTCCCGCCGTCGAAAAACTGGAGGTGCAGTGGCAATCTTTACGGACCCCATCAGGGAGCACGCTGATTTCGGGCCGGGGGATGCCGAATGGCTGCACCTCCTGGTGGGCGACTGGCAGATGGTGGCCGATCTCGCGTTTGCCGACCTGGCCCTGTGGTTTCCCCATCCGGAGCACGGCTACGTTGCCCTGGCGCACGTCCGGCCCTCCACGACGCATACGGTGTTCCACGCTGACTTCGTCGGGGAGGGCATCCGGTCGGACCTGCAGCCGCTGGTGGACAAGGCGTGGGAGAGCCGCACCATTGAGCGTTCCAGTGAGACGAACTGGAGCAGCGACATGGCGCTGCGGGTCGAAGCCGTGCCGATGGTCAGGAACGGCCGGACGCTGGCGGTGGTCACCTCCCACATGGACCTCTCGAGCTCGCGGATGCCGTCCAGGCTGGAGCTGACCTACCGCCAGTGTGCCTATGACCTGCTGCGCATGGGCACACTGGGGCTCTGGCCGGACTTCGCCTCGCCGACCGGCTCCCGCCGCGGCGCCCCGCGCGTGGGCGACGGCCTGATCCGCCTCGACGCCGAAGGGATCGTCCAGTACGCCAGCCCGAACGGGGTCTCGGCGTTCCGGCGCCTCGGCGACGGCGAATCCCTCGAGGGGCGCTCGCTGGCCGAGGTCACGGCGGGTCTGCTGAAGGACCGCCGGATGGTGGACGAGACGCTGCCGCTCGTTGTTACCGGACGGATGCCGTGGCGCAGCGAGATTGAATCCCGTGGCGTCAGCCTGTCTCTGCGCGCCATCCCGCTCCGCGACGAGCAGCAGCGGTTCGGTGCGCTGGTCCTCTGCCGTGACGTGTCCGAACTGCGACGCCGCGAGATGGAGCTGGTCACGAAGGATGCCACCATCCGTGAAATCCACCACCGGGTCAAGAACAATCTGCAGACTGTTGCTGCACTGCTGCGCATGCAGTCCCGTCGAATGGTCAGTGACGAGGCAAAGCAGGGGCTGGAACAGGCCATGCGGCGCGTTGCAACGATTGCCCTCGTGCACGAGACGCTCTCGCAGGGGCTGACCCAAAGCGTCGACTTTGATGAACTCATCGGACGCCAGTTCCGCCTTTCCGCAGAAGTGGCGTCACCGTCCCAGCAGGTGCGGACACAGCGGTCCGGGTTGTTTGGTGAGCTTCCCAGCGACTTCGCGACGCCGCTGGCGCTGGTGATTAACGAACTTGTCACCAACGCGGTCGAGCACGGGCTGGAGGGACGCACCGGCACGGTATGGCTGCTTGCCGACCGCTCGGCAGGCGACGACGACGAAGAACTGCTCACTGTTACCGTGGCGGACGACGGCGTTGGCCTGCCGGAGACGCCGCACGTGGAAGGCCTCGGGCTACAGATTGTCCGGACGCTGGTCACCAGCGAACTTGGCGGCACCATCCAGTGGCAGCCCCGCGAAGGCGGCGGCACTGCGGTGCAGATTGTCCTGAGCCTGGCAAACCGTTAAAAGGAAAGGCGACGGCCGCGGACCATGGG
>NZ_JBHTSL010000096.1:0-10583 GCF_042795115.1 Arthrobacter sp. NPDC056493
ACCGCCGCCGAGGACTTCAACGCCACCGCCACCGACGCAAAGCACCACGTCCAAAACACGTACCGGTCAGTACACCCAGAATATCAAAGTACGCCGACGGCCGGCCCGCTCTGCGCGGGCCGGCCGTTTGTCTGTGGTCAGGGTGTCTGGAGGCAAGGTGTCCGGGGTCAGGGTCTCTGGGTCAGGCGGTAGCTTGCCCTACTTTTCAGTCAGCGCGCCCGCCTTGTGCGCGGCCCTCGCCCCGGTCTTCGCGGACTCCACAACGTACTGGGGTTCGTCGTCGCTGGCCCGGTGGGTGTTGCCGTCGAGCTCAAAGTCGCTGGTTTTCTTTTCCACGATCTTGCCGTGAGTCTTTCCCTGCGGGGTGTTCCATTCCACTTCCGTGCCCTTGGTCAGTGCCACGTGCGCTCCTCAAGTCGGGATCCGGCAATCACCGCCGACACTACAGCCGGCGCCGGCCGCCGGCCAGAGCCTGGACCACACTCGGCCGGGCTTGAGAGCCCGCTATCTTAACCGGCCCGAATTGCTGGACTAAGCCCGGACGCAGCACCACACTGTCTATTACAGCTGGCAATCCGGCGCTTCGAAGGGTTTGCGGCTATGCATTGGGCCTTCTAATTGCACTGAGAGGACACCGCCGTGGAGAACCTGGCAGCCATTCTGCCCCTGATTGTCATTGTTGCCTCGGTGCTGCTGGGCATTCTGGTCATTTGGCTGGCCGTCAAACTGATGTGGAAAGTGGCCGAACCGAACGAGGCCCTCATCATTTCCGGTTTGACGCGCGGCACGCTGGAAAGCACCGACGGCATGGACTTCAAGATCGTTACCGGCAAGGGCGCACTGGTGCTTCCCGGCCTGCAGACTGTCCGGACGCTGTCCCTCACTCTGAACGAGACAGAGCTCAAGGTTTCCTGCGTCACGTCCCAGGGCATCCAGGTTGTGGTGGAGGGCGTTGTCATTTACAAAATCGGGGACGCGCCCGCGTTTATTGCCAATGCCGCCCGAAGGTTTTTGGGCCAGCAGCCGAAAATGGAAAGCCAGGTATACAACGTCTTCGAGGGCCACCTGCGTTCCATTATCGGCAGCATGACCGTGGAGGAGATTATCCGCGAGCGCGACAAGCTGGCGTCCCAGGTCCGCGGCGCGAGCGGCGTGGAAATGGAGAAGCTCGGCCTGGTGGTGGATTCCCTTCAGATCAAGGACCTCCAGGACCCCACGGGCTACATCCAGAACATCGCCAAACCGCACATTGCCCAGGTCAAAATGGAGGCCCGCATCGCCGAGGCCACCAGAAACCGCGAGGCTGCGGAGCGGGAGGCCGAGGCCGCCGCACAGATCGCCGATGCCCAGAGCGTCTCCGCCATCAAGCAATCGGCCGCGCAGGCCAACGCGGAAAGGGCGAGGGCCAACGCGGCACAGGCCGGCCCGTTGGCAGACGCCACGGCCCGCCAGCAGGTGGTGGTCCAGGAAACCGAGGTGGCCAAGCTCGAGGCAGACCGCGAGGAACAGAAGCTGCAGACCACCATCCGCAAGCCCGCCGACGCCAAGGCCTACGCACAGCGCACCGAGGCGGAGGCCCAGAAGGCAGCGGACATCAGTGCGGCCGAGGCGCGCGCCAAGCGGACGGAACTCGAAGCGCAGGCCAATGCGCGCCGGGTGGAAGTGGAGGCCCAGGCCAGCGCGAGTGCGGCGGCAGCGATTGCCGGCGCCACCCGTGTGACCGGCGAAGCCGAGGCAGCAGCCACCAAGGCGCGTGGCGACGCCGCAGCGTCCGCCATCAAGGCGAAGGCGCTGGCCGAGGCGGAGGGCATCAAGGCCCGCGGCGAGGCACTGGAGAGCAACCAGGATGCCGTCATCTCCCAGCAACTGGCGGAGAACATGCCGGCCATCGTGGCGGCGGCGGCCGAGCCGTTCGGCCACGTGGACCAGCTGACCGTGCTGAACGGCGCCGATGGCCTCAACAGCATGGTGGGCGGAATCATCACCCAGGCCGGCTCGTTCCTGCCCCGGCTGTCGACTGCCCTCAAAAACGGGCAGAACCATGCCAAGCAGCCGCCGAAGCAGCCCGGCGCCTAGGAACGGCGCCCCCAGGAAGCCCAGGAAGCCAAAAAACCGAGGGAAGCCCAGAAAAAGCCGAGGGACATGGTGCACAAGAATGTTGACCGGAGCCTGACCGGGAAGATCGGCAGGGTGAGCGGACAGATCGGCCCCGGAACCGTGGGGGAGGTCATGCTCGCCTACCGCGGCGGCACCAGCGCCTTCCACGCCTACCCGTTCGACAAGGTCAGTGTCTTTACGGTGGGTGACGAGGTGCTGGTCATCTACTTCGAACCGCCGCAGACCGTCTTCGTGGACGAGCTGCCGGACGTCCTCCGCGACGGGGCACGGTAGCCCCCGCCTGTTAACCCAACCTTCCCTTTCCGGTCACGCCCGCTCCCCCGCACGGCTAGACGGCGGGAACACCGTTGAGGGGTGAGGATCGCTATCGTTGCCGAATCATTCCTGCCGCTGATGAACGGAGTCACGCACTCCATCCTGCGAGTGCTTGAGCATCTGCAGGAGCGGGGCGATGAGGTGCTGGTGATTGCGCCGTCGACGTCGGACGCTGATGTTCTGGACGTTGTGCACGGCGCGTTTGTGCACCGGCTGCCCTCCGTTCCGCTGGCGGGTTACACGAACGTGCGGGTGGCGCTGGGAGGTGTGTACCGGGTCAAGAGAATCCTTGCCGACTACGCACCGGACGTGGTCCACCTGGCGTCGCCGTTCGTGCTCGGCTGGCGGGCGGCGCAGGCCGCGCATCAGCTGGGGATCCCCACGGTGGCCATCTACCAGACCGAGGTTCCCAGTTATGCCGCCCGGTACGGGGTGCCGTTCCTGGAGAACTGGGCCTGGAACCGGGTGGAAAACATCCATCTCCTGGCGTCCCGGACGCTGGTGCCGTCCACTTTCGCGCTGAACCAGTTGCGCGGCCGCGGGATTCTGCGGGTGGGCATGTGGCGGCGCGGTGTGGATACCGCGCGTTTTGCACCGGAAAAGCGCGACGCCGGGTGGCGGGCATCCGTGGCGTCGGGCGGTGAGCGGATCATCGGCTACGTCGGCCGGCTCGCGGTGGAGAAACAGGTGGAGGACCTTGCCGTGCTGGCGGACGTTCCCGGCACCCGCCTGGTGATCGTGGGCGACGGTCCCCAACGGACGGCGCTGGAGGAAGCCCTTCCCAATGCAGTGTTCACCGGTTTCCTCGGCGGCGAGGAGCTGGCCCGGGCCGTGGCATCATTCGATCTGTTCGTCCACCCGGGTGAGTTTGAGACCTTCTGCCAGACCATCCAGGAGGCCATGGCATCCGGCGTTCCGGTGGTGGCCACCGGCCGCGGTGGCCCTTTGGACCTGGTGGAGAATTCCCGCACCGGCTGGCTCTACGAGCCCGGTGATTTGACCGGACTGCGCCGGCACGTGATGGACCTGATGGGCGACGACGCCAAGCGCCGCGCGTTCGCGGCGGCCGCTTACGCCTCGGTTCAGGGGCGGACGTGGCCGGCCCTGTGCGCGGAGCTGGTGCGGCACTACAAGGACGTCATGGCCGGCACACCACTTGTTGAGCGTACCGAGACCAACACACCCGCTATCGGGCCTCGCTCTCGGCGGGCCCGATCAGCGGAACCCGAAACCAAGAGCACCCAAGGAGCCACCCTGTGAAGATTTCCGTGATCGGCTGCGGCTACCTCGGCGCCGTGCATGCGGCCACGCTCGCGTCGATGGGCCACACCGTGGTGGGGATCGACGTCGACCCCGCACGCGCCGGGCAGCTGGCCAGCGGACGCACCCCCTTCTTCGAACCCGGACTGGACGAGCTTCTCCGCGACGGCCACGCCACCGGCCGCCTCAGCTTCTCCACGGACTTCGCTAACGCCGCCGGGGCCCAGATACATTTCCTCTGCGTGGGCACCCCGCAGTCCAAGACGTCCGACGGCGCCGACCTTAGCTACCTGGTCTCCGCCACCAAAAGTCTCCTTCCGCACCTGAGCAGGGGTGCCGCCGTCGTCGGCAAATCAACCGTGCCCGTGGGCACCGTTGACAAGCTGGGACGCATGCTCGCCGCGCGGCCGGACGTCCTGCTGGGGTGGAATCCGGAATTCCTGCGGCAGGGCACCGCGGTGAAGGACACGCTGGTGCCGGACCGGCTGGTGTACGGGGTGCCCGGCGGCAAGGAGGGCGCGTTCGGGCGCCGCAGCGACGGCACGCAAGGGGCCGCCCGCGGCGTGACCGCCGTGCTGGACGCCGTGTATGAGCCGCTGCTGCGCGCCGGCATCCCCCGGCTCGTGTGCAACTTTGCGACGGCGGAACTGATTAAGTCGGCGTCGAACGCCTACCTGGCGACGAAGGTCAGCTTCATCAACGCGATGTCGGAACTGTGCGAGGCCGCCGGTGCCGACGTCACCGAACTGAGCGAGGCGATGGGCATGGATCCGCGCATCGGCAACCGGTACCTGCATGCCGGACTGGGATTCGGCGGCGGCTGCCTGCCCAAGGACATCCGCAGTTTCCGGGCGCAGGCGCAGGCTCTGGAGGTCCGGTCCGTGGACGACTGGATGGGTGTGGTGGACTCCGTCAACGTGGGCCAGCGTGCCCGGACCGCGGAGGTTGCCCGGGAACTCTGCGGCGGCATGATCGCCGGCCGGACGGTGACCGTGCTGGGTGCAGCGTTCAAGCCGGACACGGACGACATCCGCGACTCCCCCGCGCTCGACGTCGCGCTGCGGCTGGCCTCGGCGGGCGCGCACGTCACGGTGACGGACCCCAAGGCCATCAACAACTCGTGGATGCGCTACCCGCAGCTGCGCTTCGAGGCCTCTGCCACGCGGGCCCTTGAGGGTGCCGAGCTGGTGCTGCTGCTGACCGAATGGGCCGAGTACCGCGAACTGTCGCCGGCAGCCGTCGGGCAGCTGGTACGGCGCCGGACGGTACTGGACGCACGGAACGTGCTGGACGCTGCGGCATGGCAGGCCGAGGGCTGGACGGTGCGCGGCCTCGGCACCCAGGCGGCCACGGCAGCGGAGCACGCCCCCGCCGCTGGTTGAGCCTGGGCCCACGCCGGCAGGGTCCCTGGCCGAGCTTGCGAGGTTAGGGTGCCGGCGGGGAGCGAAACCAAAACGCCTGCCCGCCCAAGGGTCGAGCCCGCCTTAACCACCCTCTATGATCGAGGTGAGGGGGTGGACGCTCAATGAGTTTCTCGCGGTCTCACGCAACGTTGGCATGACGGCGGTTTCGCCACGCCCTGAGGGGGATCCGGCCGTAGGCTCCGCTGCCGTGTTCGATGCGCTTCCGGACGCGGTTCTGGTGATCGGCGGTAACGGGGTCATCACGCAGGTCAATTCCGCCGCGGAGCAGCTCTTCGGCTACGCCAGGCTTCAGCTCGTCGGCGAGGACCACCGGATGCTCCTGGCCGAAGGCTACCGCAGCGGCTTCGACCGGCTTTTCGCGAGCCTGCGCAGCGAGTCCGGAGACAGCGCCGATGCCCGGACCCCCTTTGAGTCCTACGGCCTGCGCAGTGATGGCACGGAGTTCCACGGCGAGGTGGCCTGTTCACTGCTCGAGTCCGACGGCGGCCCATCGCTGGTCGCGTCTGTCCGGCCCACGTTTCACCGGCAGGAGGCCGACGCCGAGCTGAGGGAAGCGATGTCGCTGCTCAGCGCCACCCTGGAGTCCACGGCCGACGGCATCCTCGTTGTGGCAATCGACGGCAAGATCGCCGGGATCAACGAGCAGTTCACGAAAATGTGGGGTATCCCGCGCGAACTGATGGCCACAGGTGATGACGCCGCGGTGATGGATTACGTGCTTGGCCTGCTCTCGCATCCCGAAAGCTTCGTGGACAAGGTCAACGAGCTCTACGCGGATCCGACCGCTGAAAGCCACGACACCCTGGAGTTCCTCGACGGCCGCACCTTTGAACGCTACTCACGGCCGCAGCGGGTGGGCAACGCGGTGGTGGGCAGGGTCTGGAGCTTCCGGGACGTTACTCCGCGGCGCCGGGCGCAGGAACAGGCCCGGCAGGCGATGGCGGACCTCGCCGAGCAGGCCGCGCAGCTCAAGGCCATGGCGTTCCAGGATCCGCTGACGGGGTTGGCGAACCGGAAGCTGTTCCATGACCAGCTGTCCGAAGCGCTGCACGGCAGCTACAGTGCCGCCGTCGACGTCCTCCTCCTGGACCTTGACGACTTCAAGGAGGTCAACGACATCCTTGGCCATGCCGCCGGCGACCAGATGCTGGTGGAGGTGGCCCGCCGGCTAACGGCGTGCGTGCGGCCGGACGACACGGTGGCCCGGCTGGGAGGCGACGAGTTCGTCGTGCTCCTGACCGGATCCACGGATGCCGAGTCCGTCGCTGAGCGGATCGTGCAGTCGCTCAACGTTCCCGTCCGGATCGAAGGGTCCATGCTGCGGCCCAGCCTGAGCCTGGGGATCGCCTCCCTCAGCGAGGACGCTGTGGCTGCCTCCGAGCTGCTGCGGCGCGCGGACGTGGCCATGTACGCGGCCAAGGCGGCGGGCAAGAACCGGTACATGCGGTTCAAGCCGGAGATGATGACGGCCCTGGTGCAGCGGACGGACATGGAGGCGGGCCTGCGGCTCGCCGTCGACAACGATGAGATCAGCGTGAGCTACCAGCCGGTTGTCTCGCCGCGGCTAGGTGAGGTGATCCAGTTCGAGGCACTGGCCAGGTGGGAGCGCGACGGCAGGAATGTGCCGCCGTCGCAGTTCATTCCGACGGCGGAGCGCAGCGGGCTGATCTCGGCGATCGGCCTGCGGATGATGCGGGAGAGTTTCATCCAGCTCGGACCCTGGCTCTCCGGCAGTCCGGAGCGCTCACTGGCGGTGAATGTGTCCGGCGTGCAGCTGCGGGACTGCGATTTCGCCGGCAGTGTGCTGGGCATGGCCGAGTCCCACGGCATGGATCCCCGGCAGCTGGTGCTGGAGGTGACGGAGAGCGTGTTTTTCGACGCCGACGACCACGTGATCAGCCAGCTCGCGAGCCTGCGCAGCGCCGGCGTCCGGGTGGCCCTCGATGATTTCGGGACCGGCTACTCGTCGCTGGGCCGGCTGCAGGACCTGCCGGTGGACGCGGTGAAGATCGACCAGTCCTTTGTCTCCATGGTCCGCACCGGCGCGGAGAAACTGCCGATCCTCAGCTCCATGATCAACATGGCCCACAGCCTGGGCCTTAGCGTCACGGCGGAGGGCATCGAAACCTCCGAGCAGGCCGCCTACCTGACGGACCTGCAGTGCGACGCCATGCAGGGCTACCTGTTCTCGGTGCCCGAATCCGAGACTGGCCTCGAGCAGGCCATCAGCCGCTCAGCCGCAGCACTCGGGGCGCTTGAGGGGCTACGCCTGCGCCGCTGATTTCGAACGCGCCCTCACCTATCGCCGTTTTTCTGCCGACGCCCCCTCAGCTCCTGCCGCTTAAACCCAAACCCTCCCTCACCTCCCGTCGCTTAAACCCAAACCCTCCCTCACCTTTCGCACGCCTCTACCCAAACCCTCCCTCAGCTCCTGTCGCCTCAACCCAAACCCTCCCTCACCCTTCGCACGCCTCTGGGGCCCCTCTATTGGGGGACCTTTCTGGCGACCCTCAAGGTAAGGCCAACCAGGAGGCGTGCGGATTGCCGAGGAGAACTGCGCACGACTATCGCGTGCTGCGTTCGCTCCGTAGTTCGTAAATGTCTGCAGGACAGTTGGGGGGAAGCATAAACAGGAACCAGCCCCGGAGGGCGCTGGCTGCAGCGACGGCGTGGGCTGCGAGGGCTGATACCGGCCCCCGGACCGGGTGGACCTCAGGCGTTGTCGAGTTCAGGCCTGTCCACGGGTTTCGCCGGCACTGACCAGTTCCAGGCTGCGTTCCCAAAACTTCCCGGCCAGCTCGGCGTCGTAAGCCTGACTGTTTGCCTTCGCCAGTGCACGCTTGGCGTAGTAGGCGCCGGGTACCCAGTCCCGGCCGGGCGTAGACGAGGCGAGCCACACGAGTGTCGCGGCGCCCTGCTCCGCCGGGAGCAGGAACCTGTTCAGCACGGTCTTGTAGGCGTGGCGGAACCAGCTCGTGGACTCTGCCGCGAAGTTGGTGGCCACGACGCCGGGGTGGAAGGCGGCCGCCGAGATGCCGTCTTTCCCGTAGCGGTTCTGAAGTTCGGCGGTGAACAGGATGTTTGCGAGCTTGGCGGTGCCGTACGCACGGTTGGTCGAGTAGTTTCGGGTCGAGTTGAGGTCCGCCAGATCGATTTGACCGAAACCGTTCGCAGCGCTTGAGGTGTTAATGATGGCGGCACGGCTGGCAGTGAGAATGTCCAGCAGCTCGGTTGTGAGCAGGAACGGCGCCAGATGGTTGATCTGGAACGTCCTCTCGTATCCGTCCACGGTCAGCTCGTGGCCGCGCATGATCCCGCCGGCGTTGTTCGCCAGGACATCGATCCGCGGGTACCTTTCCCGCAGCGCAGCGGCCAGCTCGCGCACCTGCCCCAGCTCGGCGAAGTCGCAGGCGAAGAAGTCGGTACCCAGTTCTTTGCCCACCGCTGTGGTCTTCTCGGGGGAACGTCCGACGACGACGACCCGCTCGCCTGCGTTCGCCAGGTTCCGTGCGGCTGCTGCCCCGATGCCGTCGCTGGCTCCGGTGATAACGATGGTGCGCTGGGGCATGGAGTGTCCTTCGATGGAGGTTGGCAGGGCAGCCGAGTGTGCTACCAACACACAACGGCGCCCGGCCGGGTAATGTTCCCCGGCCGGGCCTGTCGGTGTTGCGTTGGGGCCTTTGCAGCTCCGTGCCTAGAAATTCAAGGCCGGCCGCAGGCTCAGTGCATTGCCTGCGTTGAGCAACCGGGGACCAATTCCCAGCATTTCCTCGGTGGAACGGAGAAGCGAGTAGTGACTGTAGGAACCCTGCACAGTGGTTCCGGGCACCACCGACGGCGCAACAATGAAGTTGGGCACTGGCGTGTCTTCGTCGAACACAACCGCTATTGCAGTCCTGCCGGCCTGGTAGGTGGGGCTGTTCAGGATGGCCGGGAGCCAGCCGGACAGCCACGTGTCACCAGTTGCGATGCTGCAGTCGTGCATGTCGTTGCAGACATTCGGCGTGATCAAGGAGAAGTTCGGCAACGTGTTGTTGGCCAGGTCGCGCTGGAGATTTCCCGATGCCGGTGTGCCGAGCGGGACATTATTGATAGCGCACGCCGCCCTGTCCCCCGGACCCTGGTAATACGCTTCTGGGTTGTGCCGGACCGCGTACAGGCCCGAACCGCTCAACCGGCAATTCGAACTCATGGATTCCTCGTAGCTCTTGTAGGTCAGCCCGGCCGTCCTCACCTGCCGGAAAATATTGTCCGCCGTGATAGGCGGCAAATTGCCGGGATCCGAGTCGGAGGTCACGCCCTGCGTGCTGCCGGACGTCAAAGCCAAGTAGCTGGGAAGCGAAGGCAGACCCAGTCCGGCATCACTCCAGGTGGTCACGGAACCGCACTGCCGGGCAAGCTGGGTCATGTAGGGGGCATTCGCGCTCCCGATAACCTGCGAGTACGTCTTGTTCTCGAAAAGGAACCAGATCACGTGGTCGTACGTGGCCGGCGGAGCTGCCGTCTTGCCGCAAGGGTTTGCGGCGGGCGGCGGTGGTGGCGGCGGGGGCGGAGGCGGTGGAGGCGGGGTCCCGTTGGTCGTGAGGACCAGCTGCGGCCTGTTGGCGGTGTCCGCAACCTCCTTCGAGGCGTAGATCACTCCGTCGGAGGACGTGTTGTTGATCCGGAAGGAGTACGTACCGTCACCTTTGATAATGCTGAAGACGTCAACCTCGACAAACGTGTTGGTCGGCGCGGACCCCACCGAAGCAATCACGGTCGCGTCAGCCGCCGGCGCATTGTTCCAGTTAATGGTGCTTTCGCCCCATGCCGTGTTCTGCACCCGCCGGAACTGGCCGCCAAGGTTGGACGGGTCAGCTATGAACAGCCGGAGCTTGGCACCGGTGACCGTGTTTCCGGTGCCAGCCACCGTGAATTTGAGGAATGACATCTCGATCGGGGAATTGTCTGCCTTCAGCCCGATCGCGGTGCCGAAGTTTGTGTTGGGTGAGTCCCGTTTGACCACCGCATCTGCGGAGGGACCGATCGTGACGGTAGCCGCCTGGGCCGCACCACCGATGAATGAGATAGCGGAGACAAACAGAAGGGTGGTAACTGCTGATAACCACTTGGCCGGAGAAAACCCGCGCCTGGAGCGCGCTCTTTCGCCTCTTCTCCGGCCAACTGGGAAGTCTGATCTGGAACGCATCAGGGACTCCTTTGTCCTATGGGCGCATCAGCGTCGATGCGCGTTGGAACACCGTAGCCCGATGCCATCGAGAAACAATGGAAATTTCTGAATTTACCCTGTGAAAACCTTGGTACCAGGCCGGAAAGTCCCCAATAGTCACCCCTTGATTCCCCCGGAGAATTAGAGGCGAGAGCAGGATACCGGCTAAGCCGGTGTTAAATGCGGGAGGACCCCAACCTGGTGGTTGGGGTCCTCGACCTTAATGGTTGTCCGGCGGTGACCTACTCTCCCACACC
>NZ_JBHTSL010000097.1:0-10544 GCF_042795115.1 Arthrobacter sp. NPDC056493
CAACCAGACACAACCGCCCGACCACCCCACCACACCGCTCACCCCCAAAAACACACCACTCACCACGAGACCCAAATCACACCAACACCCAAACATCACCGAAACCACAGGCCGCTAAATCATCCAAGCTCCCGGCACAACACCCGCCCCACAAACCAGATCGCCAAGGCGCAAGGCGGCTTCGACCGGTTGCTCCATGGCCGCGTTGGCGGCGGATGTCCTCGTGGAATTGTTGAACGGAACCACCTCTGCCACTCGTTGGCCAGGACTCCGTCGACGGCGGGGTGTCGCGGCCTCAAAGGAGCCCGCGCGATGCAGCCAGGGCAGTGTGGCCGCAGACCGTCGTGCAGTCTGCATGGTTCACCTGCCGCGCAACAGCGCCCTTGCCGCCAGGCAGGACTGGTCGCAGACCGGCATAGACCAGAAGCCGCTCTACACCGCGCCCAGCCAGGCGGCTGCGCTGGACCGGTTACGGAGTCCGCCGGCAAGCGGGAGAAGCTTGGCCAAGAGTGAAACCACCAGGTCACCCGCACCGGTCCCCCGGGCGCTGCCGCTTGCCACGATCTGTAGCTTGAACAACCTGTCGCTCTTCCTGGGAACTGAGGTCTTCACCGGCCCCGTCCCGGTCAGCACGGTCTCGAGCCGCCGGCCGTTTCGCGGGGGTACGTTGATGCGTTTGCGACGAGCTGCTGACTCAGCACCGTATCCACGTGCTGGATTGCTTTAGTTGGCTGATCCGTTCGTGTGGCCACAAGTGCCTGACAGACAGCAGTCATTCGGGGACCAGGCGTTGGGCGGGTCCCCTCCGGAATTGGGCATCAGTCGCGAGACCACCCGCCGATGCACCCAAATAGCGGGGGCTGAAGGGGGTTGGAGGCAGGCGCGCCCCAAGTGCAGGCAAGTCAGTGGCCAGTGCACGGGACCGTCCGCCCTAAACAGCGGAGGGGGCTGGTCCGGAAGCCGGAGTTGCCCTTTTGGCGGAGAAGCCCGAGGATCGAGAGGATTTCGGCTGATGGCGGGACGCATGCATCCCGGAACCCGTCATTCTTCCACGTTCCTGGCATTTCCCGCACATGCCTCGGTGGCGCGAAGGACGCGGACCATGTTGCCATGCGTCAGTGCGGCGAGGTCGGAGCTTGACCATCCTCGCCGGTCGAGCTCCGCGAGCAGTGCGGGGTAGCGGTCCACCGAGGCCATGTCGTCGGGCGGCGTCATACCGTCGAAGTCGCTGCCGATCCCGACATGATCGGTCCCGGCGACGTTACGGATGTGGTCTATGTGGTCGCTGATCTCCCGGATACCGCAGGGCGGCTTAGGGTTGTCCGCGAGCCATGCGGCTTCCAAGGCGGCGGCTTGCGGTCCGATCCAACCCGGCTCCGCGGATTTGCGTGCCGAGGACCACGCACCATAGTCCTTGGAGAGGAACTCTGGGAGAAAGACGACCATGACAATCCCTCCGCTCGTACTGACCGCCTTCAGCGTGGCATCGGTGACGTTGCGGGGGTGATCGCACAGCGCCCGGGCGCCGGAATGAGAAAAGAACAGCGGCGCGGTGGTGAGGCGTGTGACGTGTTCGACGGTTGTGTCGGCGCAATGCGAGAGGTCGACGAGCATGCCGAGTTCGTTCATGGTGGCGATCACCTGTTCGCCGAATGCGTTGAGGCCACCGACGCCCGGGCCATCTGTTGCGCTGTCCGCCCAGCCGGTGTTCTTGTTGTGCGTCAGCGTCATGTACCTGACCCCGCTGCGGTACAGGAAGCGCAGGACATCGATGGAGTCGAGGATCTGATGCCCGCCCTCCAGGCCCATCAGCGACGCGATGCGGCCCTCGGCGAAACAGCGTTCGATATCGTCGGCGGATCGGGCGAGAGTCGTGAGGTGGCTGTAGGACTCGCACAACCTGTGGACCGCCTCAATCTGGGAGAGCGTCAAGGCGACCATATCGGCCGGGTCGGCGGTGCTGGGCACCCAGACTGACCAGAACTGGGCCCCGACGCCGCCTCGGCGTAGGCGGACGAGGTCGGTATGCAGCTGTGGCTGCACGTGCGCAGGGTCGAGCCGGCCAAAGTCCAGGCCGGCCAGCTTGTGGTGCTTCCACAACATGTCGTTGTGGCCATCGATAATCAGGTGGTGTTCGGTGGTCATGCGTGGTCCTCCAAGGGGTTTCATCCGTGCACGGCGTCATGGGTTCGGCCAGATGCATTCGTTCCATGCGCCTACGATGACGAACGCGCCAAGCGACACGATCGGCCCTCGGACGGCGTGAGGATGCGGCTGATTAGGGTGGCTTCGTTCACGCCGCTTCCAGGATGCTCTGAAAGCGCGGAAAAGGTGCCTGAGCAGAAAGACCCCGCAGGCGTCTGCCACTTACGGAATCATCAGGCCAGCGTACGTGCTCAAACGGTCCGACCCGGGCAGCGACGGCGTTATTCAAGACTGGGAAGGATGAACGGGATGGCCAGCTGGGGCGAGGAAGATCGCGAACAGGACGTTGGCGCCCGGGAAGACGGCGTCAGGATGCCCTCGCGGTGGAAGGACTTCGCATCATTGGTGCATTCCCTGTAGCCAGGGACGCTACGCCTGCGTCCGTTGAAGTAGTCATGCCTCCCGTTCTATCCCGATTCCGGTTAGGGTTGCAATCACCGACTGCAATCCAGTCAAATTTGAGCCAATGAACAAGACTGCTCAACGAACAAGACCGCTCAACAGGTCCCTGCCGATATGTCGGCCCAAACTGTCAACTAAACCCGGATAGACCCCAACAAGAAGGAGTAGCAAATGACTTCACCCACGCTCGCCGAGGCCCGCGCTATTATTGCAGCGGCTGAAAAGCGCTCAGAGGAAATTGGCACTCCGATGAACATTGCCGTTGTAGACGGAGGCGGAAATTTAATATCCCACGCACGCATGGACGGTGCCTGGATCGGCGGCATTGATATTTCGATCAACAAGGCCTTTACCTCCCGCTCCTTTGACATCCAGACCAAGGACCTGGGCGACAACTCGCAGCCCGGCAACCAGTACTTCGGTATCCACGCCAGCAACCAGGGAAAGATTGTGATCTTCGCCGGCGGCATTCCGCTAACCCGCGACGGAAACGTCATCGGCGCAGTCGGCGTCAGCGGAGGCTCAGGCGAACAGGACCAGACGGTTGCAGAGGCCGGCGCAAGCGTCATCAGCTGATCCTCAAAGCCGAAAGGGCAGTGCCGCACGTTAGCCTAGCGTTCTCTACGGGGCAGAGATGGCACTAAACAGCCGGCGACGCTGCCCGGCGACACTGTGTTTGTGTTGCATTGGGCTCAGCACGCTGCCGTTCTTCGACTTGTCGGCGAACCAGGTCTGTCAAACATCGCCACGGTCGACTTCAACGTTTAGGTCACCCCGCTCCGGGGCGGCCACCACGCCAAAGCCGGGGACATCAAACGCTGGTGTCCCCGGCTTTTCAGGGCCCCCGTGAAACCACGACGGCGGCGCCTAGCAGTTGCGCAACGGTGACCATAGCAGGGTGAATAGGTCGTCCCTGGGGTCGTTCAGGAGAAAAATCAACGAGCAGTTGCTGCAAATCGGCAGGGCACCCGTTGCGACTATGAGCCAGTCCGTAGCCTGGGAATCGTCACCGGGCCCCCGATGCCCGCACATCGAGCAACTCGTGGGTTCAAAAGAAGACGTTAGCGTGAGCATATGGAGCACGTCTTGTGCGAGCCGGAGCCAAAGTGAACTTATCAAAGGCTGCATTTAGGAAATGTATGGCGGTCTCGCAGTACCCATCAAGCAGTTTGTGACAGTCGGGTGGCTTCTTTGCAGTTGATTTTTGCCGCGGAAGGAATTTTTCACCAGTCTTCGGTGAGCCGCAGGAACTGACGATTTCTGCCGGAAATGCGGGCTTGTTCTGCGGCTCCGCTATGTGCTCCAAAGTAAACAAGCTGTGGGCCATTCATCCGGCTGTGCGGGACGGGCCAGACGGCTACCTACCCAAATAGATAGTCAAGACCATCCCAAGTTAGCGTTCCCTCGACCCGACAATGACACAACGATGAATGCAGGCTTAACTCTGGAGGCTGCACCAGCGTTTGGCGCCGGTACGCCGGGCCCCTCATCGGGCGGGGACTCTTCGTGGCCACCGAGGCGATCTGGGGCAACGACGCCTAGCTGGCTGAGGAGCTGTGGCTGCGCCACGCCAACCTCGGGTGACCGCCAATCTCGGGTAACCCAAGCACCTTCCACACCAATTGCAGTTCCCTACCGAAGGAAACAACATCATGAAGCTCCAAGTTGCTATCGACCTCCTGACCACCGAAGCCGCACTCGAGCTGGCCGGCAAGGTTGCCGAATACGTTGACATCATCGAGCTCGGCACGCCGCTGATCAAGGCCGAGGGCCTCTCCGTCATCACCGCGGTCAAGGAAGCCCACCCGGACAAGATCGTTTTCGCTGACCTGAAGACGATGGATGCCGGTGAGCTTGAAGCCGACATCGCGTTCAAGGCCGGCGCTGACCTGGTCACCGTGCTCGGCGCCGCAGATGACTCCACCATCGCCGGTGCCGTCACGGCAGCCAAGGCCCACAACAAGGGCGTCGTCGTTGACCTGATCGGCATCGCGGACAAGGTCACCCGTGCCAAGGAAGTCCGCGCCCTGGGTGCGAAGTTCGTCGAGATGCACGCCGGCCTGGATGAGCAGGCCAAGCCCGGCTTCGACCTGAACGGTCTGATCCGCGCCGGAGTCGAAGCCCGCGTTCCGTTCTCCGTGGCCGGCGGTGTAAAGCCGAGCACCATCGACGCAGTCCAGCAGGCCGGCGCCGATGTCGCCGTCGTCGGCGGTGCCATCTACGGGGCAGCCGACCCCGCCCTGGTCGCCAGGGAACTCCGTGGCGCAATCATGTGGCGCCCGGCACCGTAGAGCGCCGGGAGCCACCACGCCCTAAAACAGGAGGCCCCCGTCAGGACCTGTCTGGCCAGGACAAAAGACGTCTCCACCGGGCAAAGGGCCGGCGGCGCCACCGCACCCGGCAACTGATCCACACCAAGCCGGCCCGATACGACCGCGCCAGCGTCACTACACATTCGAAAGTAGCAGGCGTTACATACTGGGATGATACAGGTATGGTTGTCCCATGAATTGGTTGCTCCTGATTGTTCGTTTACCTCCTGGGGAGTCGTCTCGGACGAGGGTTGCAGTATGGCGGGAACTGCGCAAGATCGGTGCCGCGCCGGTGTCCTCCGGCGTCTGGACAGTGCCTGAAACGCCGTATTTTTCATCGGCTGTTCAAAAAGTTGTGGAGTTGGCGGCCCGCGGTTCCGGAGAAGTTCTCGTGCTGCCCACACCCGGAACTGAAGACCACGCAGCAGATCCGCTTCGTACCGCCTTCCGCGCTCAGCGCCTGGACGAATGGCAGGAGTTTTCCCGTGACTGCAAGGGCTTCGACGAAGAAATCGCCAAGGAGACACGGAACGGAAAATTTACCCTCGCGGAACTGGAGGAGGAAGAGCAGAGCTTGGAGCGGTTGCGCCGTTGGTTCCGTGACCTGAAGAGCCGCGACGTTCTTGAACTCGACGAAGCCGATGCCGCTGACGAGCTTCTGCGCCATTGCGCTGTCCTCTTTGATGAGTACGCAGAGCGCGTCTATTCAGCGCTGCACACCCCAGCCGGTCCGCTTGTTCATCCAGGGAACGGAGAGTAGGACCGTGGAATTGTGGGAGACACTGCCGGCAATCTTAACCGGAGTGGCAACGGTATATGTCGTCCTGTTGGCCGGGCTGTGGGTGTATGCCCGCCGTAACCCGGAAACCGTGGGGATGAAGGACGCTTTGCGTCTGCTACCGGACCTGTTGCGGGTGATCCGGAGGCTCACGGCCGATAAGACTGTTTCGCTTGGCGTGCGGGTCAAACTGATATTGCTGTTGGCCTACCTGCTTTTGCCGCTTGACTTGGTTCCGGATTTCCTCCCCGTGATCGGCTGCGCTGACGACGTAATCATCGTTGCTCTTGTCCTGCGCTCCGTCATTCGTTCCGCAGGGCCTGAACCGCTGCGCCGGCACTGGCCCGGATCCCCGGTCGGCCTGCTTATCATCGAACGGCTCGCCGGGATCAGTCCTTCCGACGCCAAAGCCAGACCCCTAGATTCGTAAGTCCCGATCAGACACGACAGGCCACCGGGGCCGCCGGGCCGCCAGCACGAGAGGGTCACTGATAGAACCCAGCCGCGGCGTGGCGGGACTGTCCCTGGCCTGTTTCATTGTGGCCTTCGGCATTGTCAGCGCACTGATGGAGATGGTTTACGAGGGGCCAGAAGCGTAACCGCCCGTTCCTGATGGTGTAAACCTCCGCTGCAGTTGAGAGGCACCGGGTGCCTTCAAAAGTAGATCGCTGGGGCAATTGCTGCCCTGGCCAGCGACACCCCGTCCCGCGCGAACTCCTAAACCGCCCCAGCAAGCTCACTAAACCCGTGTTCGTCGATTAAGGCCGCCGTGTCCGCAATCTTGTCCCTGACGAGGACAGATTGCGGACGACGTCACGTGTGGCCTTTCCTGTTAGTCGAACACGATGGTCCGGTGCTGCTGGTGCCTTAGCCGATGGCGATTCGCGCCTCTCCATGGTGACGTTATTGTCAGTTGTCCAAGGCGCTGGCTTAGTGACCTGTCTGGGCGTTGGCGGTCAGGAGGCCGCTGTGGCGATAATCGGGACGACCGCAGCAACGGCCCCCGCCAGCGATCCGCCGACCAACGGGCCCACAACCGGGATCCAAGAGTAGCTCCAGTCACTGGAGCCCTTGCCCGCGATGGGCAACAAGGCGTGGGCGATTCGGGGACCGAGGTCACGTGCGGGGTTTATGGCGTAGCCAGTGGGGCCGCCAACGGACACGCCGATACCCACCACGAGAAGGGCCACGGACAGCGGGCCGAGTCCGGAAGGTGACCCGCCGAACGTCAGAATGACGAAGACGAGCACGAAGGCGCCGATGCTTTCGGTGACCAGGTTCCACGGGACGGAGCGAATGCCCGGGCCGGTGGAGAAAACGGCGAGCTTGTTGGCGGGCAGGGGTTCGGTGTCAAAATGCTGCTTATGGGCCAGCCACATGATCACGGCGCCCAGGAAAGCGCCCAGTAGCTCGCCACCGAAGTAAGTGAGTGTGGACGCCAGCTCGACCTTGACGCCGGGAGCATACTCCGCCTTGCCGTTGATGAGCAGGCCCAGGGTGACGGCGGGGTTGATGTGGGCACCGGACTTGGCAGCGACATAGACACCAGCGAAGACAGCAATGCCCCAACCCCAGGTGACCATAAGGAATCCGCCGTTGTTACCTTTGGTACCTTTGAGCGCGACGTTTGCCACCACGCCACAACCCAATAGGGTCAGCATCGCGGTGCCGCATACTTCGGATAGAAAAACAACTCCAAGAGACATGTTTAGCTCCTCTATTTTCTGGTTTCAGCCCCTCACGAGTTTGAGGGGCTGTTGGGCAGGAACCGCTGTTGCGTTGCCGGCCGGATGGTGCGCCGGCTCTCCCTGGGCGGTCCACGGTCTGTCTACGCCGCCCGAATGGACGCCTTCCGAGTGGCGTCCATATTCACGAAACGAAGGGCACGGTAGCACTGTTTTTGATGGTGCTGGCCACACTTTGGGATTGCGGTCGTTCCAGCCCCGGTAGCCCGCCCGGAGCAGCAAGCTCCAAGCTGAGCCGACCGCGTTAACCTGCCACGTCCGGTTGCGGGTCTGTGCCCGACTCACCTCATTGGATTCAGGCGTCAGAGAAGCCCAGGAGGACGCTCGTGGCAGAATCTATGGCCGCCGGGAAGGCGTCCGACGCCTGGTTCACGGACAGGAATGCGTGACTAGTTGTACTGCCGGGATGTTGATTGGATGAATGTGGTGACACGTGGGAGTCTCAGCGCGCATGACTGACAGGGCCCCGCTCCGGCACCGTGCGGCGAGCCGGACTTCGAAGCACATGGTTCGCTGGGTCATGCTGTCTGGAAGAAAATGCTGGGGCTCGTCGTCGTCATTGGCGCGGAGCTGGCCCGTCTCCACGGTTCACGCTGTCCCGGTCCGGTGCGTCGGAAAACAGCATGGTTAGCTCGAGTGGCCGGCTAACCCGCACCATTCGGCAGAAGGCAGTGTCACCGATCGAACCGGTCAAGATTCATGACCTTGTTCCACGCGGACACGAAGTCGCGTATGAACTTTTTTTCAGCGTACTGGCTCGCGTAAACCTCCGACAGCGCGCGCAACCCTGCATTGTTCGCAAAAACAAGGTCGGTGCGACTTGCGACCCACTTCACCTCGTCAGTGTGCCGGTCGCGGCCCTCGTAAGTCGCCTCCCCGGTGGCATCGTCGGGCTTCGGCGCCCACACGGTCTCCATGTCAAGCAGGTTGACGAAGAAGTCGTTGGTCAGGTGCCCCGGTGTCGGGGTGAGCACGCCCAGGGGGGATCGGCCGTGGTTGGCGCCGATCACGCGCAGGCCGCCGAGCAGCACTGTCATTTCGGGGGCACCCAGGGTCAGCTGACGTGAACGCTCGATGAGCAGAACTTCCGACGGCAGTCGGTTGCCCTTGCCGAGGTAGCTGCGGAATGCGTCCGCAGTCGGTTCCAGTACGGCGAACCAGTCGGGGTCGGTCCATTCCTGCGTTGCGTCCGTGCGTCCCGGCCGGAACGGGACCTCGATGTCATGACCTGCGCTGGCGGCAGCATGTTCAACCGCGGCGCACCCGCCAAGCACGATCAGGTCGGCAAGCGAGATTCTCTTGCCGTCACGCTGGGAATCGTGGAACTGCTCGCGGATGTGCTCAAGTGTTCCCAGCACCGTGTCCAGCGTTTCGGGCTCATTGACATCCCAGCTTCGCTGCGGTTCAAGTCGGATGCGGGCACCGTTGGCGCCACCACGCTTGTCGCTGTTGCGGAACGTGGCAGCCGAAGCCCACGCCGTGGAGACGAGTTGCGCCACCGTCAGGCCCGACTCGAGGAGTTGGCTCTTGAGCGCGGCGATCTCGTCAGCATCGACGAGCTCGTGATCGACTTCGGGCACCGGGTCCTGCCAGATCAGTGGTTCTGAGGGGACGAGTGAGCCCAGGTAGCGCTTGGTTGGACCCATATCAATGTGCGTGAGTTTGAACCAGGCCCGTGCGAAAGCATCCGCCATCTGGTCTGGGTTCTCCAGGAATCGCCGCGCGATCGCCGCGTATGCTGGATCATCCTTTAAGGCGAGGTCAGTTGTGAGGACCGTCGGGACATGGGTTTTGGACGGGTCATGGGCGTCCGGGACGGTGCCGGCACCGGCACCGTCGCTCGGGATCCATTGCCATTGCCCGGCGGGGCTGAGCGTCACGTCCCACTCGTAGGCGAAAAGTACCTCCAGGAAACTGTTGTCCCAGCTGGTCGGCGTGGGTGTCCAGATCCCTTCGAGCCCACTGGTGACCGTGTCGGCACCGTTGCCCGTTCCGTAGTTGCATGCCCAGCCCAGCCCTTGTAGCTCGAGCGGCGCGGCGTCGGGTTCGGGTCCGAGACAAGTTTTGGGGTCGGCCGCGCCGTGGGTCTTGCCGAACGTGTGCCCGCCCGCAGTCAGCGCGACGGTCTCTTCGTCGTCCAACCCCATGCGACGGAACGTCTGACGGATGTCGCGTGCGGCGGCTATCGGGTCGGGCATCGTGGCTGGACCCTGCGGATCGACGTAGATCAGTCCCATCTCGCTCGCCGCCAGGGGCTCGTGCAGTTCCCGGATGCCGCTGTGTCGCTGGTCGGCGAACCACGTGTCTTCTGGCCCCCAGTAGGTCTCGTCGGCCTCCCATACATCCTCCCGGCCACCGCCGAACCCGAACGTTCTGAAACCCATGGATTCCAGCGCACGGTTACCCGCGAAGATCATCAGATCAGCCCAGGAGATCTTGTGGCCGTACTTCTGCTTAACCGGCCATAGCAGTCGGCGCGCCTTGTCCAGGTTGCGGTTATCAGGCCAGCCGTTCAACGGGGCGAAGCGCTGCATTCCCGCGCTGGCACCTCCCCTACCGTCACCGATGCGGTAAGTGCCGGCGCTGTGCCAGGCCATTCGCAGCACAAGCGGTCCGTAATGTCCGAAGTCGGCGGGCCACCAGTCCTGCGAGGTAGTCAACACTTCGTCCACATCGCGTGCCAGGTCGCCGAGGTCCAGCGAGAGGAACTCCTTGGCGTAGTCAAAGTCCTCACCCAACGGATTGGCGGCGCGGTTAGGCCGTGCTAAGGAGCTCAGGTCGAGCCTCTGGGGCTGACCGGCATGTGGGTTTCCGCCTGCCGCGGGAACATTCCGCCGGTTGGACGACCGCCGCGCGGCCAGGGTCTGGTGGTACGTACGGTCGACGTGGGCGTCAGGACTCCCAGCCATGGCTACTCCTTCAGGCGAGCCTCGACGGACTCTATCTGTAACTGGATGTCCGGTGAGGTGTCAAACAGTATGCGCGTGAGCATCACCGGTTACATCCTTTCGCTGTGTGGCCGGTGGGGGGGGGGGGGGGCGGGTGGGGGCGGCCCCCCCCCCCCAAATTAAAATTTTTGTGTCCGATGGGGGGTAAAAGCGG
>NZ_JBHTSL010000098.1:0-9952 GCF_042795115.1 Arthrobacter sp. NPDC056493
CCCAGCGCTGGGAACGCCCTGACGTGCTACCCAGTTGGGTTTAGCGCACGACGGGGGTCCCCGTGCCCAGCTCCTCGATCCGCGCGAACACGTCCGGCGCGGTCAGGTTCTCGCCCAGCCGGTTGGGCTTGCCCAGGCCGTGGTAGTCCGAGGAACCGGTCACCAGGAGCCCGTGCTGGGCGGCCAGCTTACGCAGGAATTCCCGGCCCTCTTCCGGATTGTCCCGGTGGTTGACCTCAAGCCCGGCCAGGCCGGCGTCGATCATGTTGTGGTACGTGCCTTCGCCCACGATGCGCCCCCGCGCGGAGGCGACGGGGTGGGCAAACACGGGAACGCCGCCGGCTGCGCGGACCAGTTCGACGGCGAAGGCCGGCTCCGGCGCGTAGTGCTGCACGAAGTAGCGCGAGTGAGAGGTCAGGATCGAGGCGAAGGCCTCGGAACGGTCCGCCACCACCCCCGCCGCCACCAGGGCGTCGGCGATGTGCGGCCGTCCCAGCGTAGCCCCCGGTGCCACATGATGGATCACGTCATCCCAGCTCAGGGGGTAATCCTCGGCCAGCAGCGTGACCATGCGTTCGGCACGCGTCAGGCGGGCTTCCCTGGCCTTCGTGATCTCTTCAAGCAGGCCCGGGTGCGTGGGGTCGTGCAGGTAGCTCAGAAGGTGGACGCTGATCCCGCGCTCCGTCCGGCAGGAAATCTCCATGCCGGGCACCAGTGCCACGCCGTTGTCAATGGCCGCCCGGGACGCTTCCTCCCAGCCGTCCGTGGAGTCATGGTCCGTCAGCGCAATGACGTTCAGCCCTGCCGCCGCCGCGGCCGCCATGACCTCCGCCGGTGTTTCCGTGCCGTCGGAAATATTCGAGTGGGCATGCAGATCTATCCTCACCAGCCCAGCCTAGTAGATGGCGCGCCCCTGTAGCCGGGACGGGCATGATTCTGCATCCCGCGCCACCGTTGGCCTAAGCCGCTCGGCTGGTGAGACGATGGGACGGTGAACTCTGCAGACAACACCCACAACGGTGAAAACACAGCTTCCCAGCCCCTGGAAGAGCGCGTCAACAACCGCTCCCAGCGGCCCAGTTCCCCGGCTTTCAAGGCCTTCATGGCCAGCAACTGGGCGCCCGCGCCGCAGGTGACCCCTGAACGGGACACCGTAGCCAGCCACGCCGCGAGGAGGCGGCGGGCCATCTCCGAGCAGTTCAAGGGCGAACGCCTGGTGCTTCCGGCCGGGCCGCTGAAGGTCCGGTCCAACGACTGCGACTACCGTTTCCGGCCGCACTCCGGCTTCGCCCACCTGACCGGCCTCGGGCTGGACCATGAGCCCGACGCCGTGCTCATCTTTGAGCCCGTTGGGGAGGGAAAGGGCGACGACGGCGGCAACCACCGCGCCACGCTCTACTTCCGGCCGCTGGCCGGACGGGACACCGAACAGTTCTACGCCGACGCGCGGTCGGGTGAATTCTGGATCGGGGCACGGCCCACGCTGGCCGAGTTTGAGGCCCGGCTCGGAATCCCCACGGCCCACATCGATGAACTCGAGGTGGCCGTCACCAAGAACGTCGGCGCACCCGAAATCGGCGGCGTCTCCATCCGTCTGGTGCGCAAGGTGGACGAAAACATCGACGCCCTCGTGGACACCGCCCGCTACAACACCGCCAAGGACCCGGACAACCTGGACCTGGGCGTGCTGGACGCCCTCGACGAGAAGCTCTCCGAAGCGCTCTCCGAGCTCCGCCTGACCAAGGACGAGTGGGAAATCGAGCAGATGCAGATCGCGGTGGCCGCCACCGTGGAGGGCTTCACCGAAGTGGTCAAGGCCCTGCCCCGCGCGCTGACGCACTTCCGCGGCGAACGCGTGGTGGAAGGCGCCTTCTTTGCCCGTGCCCGGGAGGAAGGCAACGAGCTCGGCTATGACACGATCGCCGCCTCCGGCAACAATGCCACCGTGCTCCACTGGACCCGCAACACCGGCAGGGTCAACGCCGGTGAGCTCCTGTTGCTGGACGCCGGGGTAGAGGCCGATTCGCTCTACACCGCGGACATCACGCGCACGCTTCCGGCCAACGGCCGGTTCTCGGACGTGCAGCGCAAGATCTACGAAGCCGTCCTGGATGCGGCCGATGCCGGCTTCGCGGCTGCCCGGATCGGCGTGAAGTTCCGCGACATCCACACCGCCGCGACCACTGTCCTCGCGGAGCGCCTCGCGGAATGGGGCCTGCTCCCCGTCCCGGTCGAGGAGGCCCTCGGCGAGGACGGCCAGCAGCACCGGCGCTGGATGCCGCACGGCACCAGCCACCACCTCGGCCTCGACGTCCACGACTGCGCCCAGGCCAGGCGGGAACTCTACCTGGACGGCGTGCTGCGCGAGGGAATGGTCTTCACCATCGAACCTGGCCTGTACTTCAAGCAGGAGGACCTCGCCATTCCCGAGGAGTACCGCGGCATCGGCGTGCGCATCGAGGACGACATCCTGATGACCGCCGAGGGGCCCGTGAACCTCAGCGCGGCGCTGCCCCGCACCGCGGACGACGTCGAGGCCTGGATGGCCGGCATCTACCAGGAAATCGACGCCAAGGGCTAAGCGGACCGACACAGAAAGGGACGGCCACCGGATGATCCGGTAAGGGACGGCCACCGGATGATCCGGTAAGGGACGGCCACCGGATGATCCGGTGGCCGTCCCTTCTGCTTTGCCTGCTACTGCTGCTGTCCGTCCCGGCCCTTCTCGGTCTGGTTCGGATCAACGCGTACGCCGTACTGCGGCCGGCCGTCCGGCAGGTCCGGGTAGCGGACGGACGACGCCTGGTGCTGGTCCGCTGCCGGCGCGCCCTCTGTGCCCTGGCCCTGCTGGCGTGCGCCATACTGCTGGTTAGGGTCCTGCGGCTGTCCGCCCTGCCCGTGCTCGCCCGCACCGTAGTGCCTGTTGTCGTCCTGGCTGCGCTGGCCGTAGGGGTCGTTCCAGCCCGCGGGCCGCTGCGGCGCCTGGCCCTGGGACGGGCCCTGCGGCGGTCCCTGGTGCCGGCCCGGCTGCTGGTAGGGCTGGTTCTGGTAATCGTGCTGGGTGTGCGACGCCGGGCCCCCACCCGGGGTGGCGTCGGAAGGCGTCATCGGCAACTGCTGGAGCAGCCGGCGCGCCTCGTGGGCCGCCTCGAAGGCCACGACGACGTCGTAATTGGTGGCAACCACCTGGCTGGTGGACGTGAAGTCGCGCTTGCCGCGCTGCATGGCATAGGTGACGATCCCGAACAGCATGAAGAACGCCGCACCCATCAGCACCGAGCTGATGATGGAAAACGTCCCGCCGGCGGGCGTGAAGAAGGACAGCATGACCCCTACGAACAGGCCGAACCACATGCCGCTCAGCGCACCGGAGAGCGCCACCCGCGGGTAGCTGAGGCGCCCCGTCACCCGCTCCACCATCTTGAGGTCGTTCCCCACGATGGACACCAGGTGCACCGGGAACTGCTGGTCGGCGAGGTAGTCCACGGCCTTCTGGGCGTCCAGGTAGGAGGTATACGAGCCGACGGTATCCCCCGTGGGGACCGTCTTCGATTCGTCCGAGCCGTTGGGTCCAGCCTTGGGAGCACCAAAAATATTCGCCATGTCTTCATTCTTGCCTATAAGGATGGGTGCGAGCTGAAAATTCAGCTAAAAGAGAGCAGACTCGGTAGCCTGTAGAGGTGAGCACGAATCCTACCCGCGTCTTTGTCGCGCGCCTCTTGGGACTGGACGTCTTCGACCCTCTCGGTGACCGTCTGGGACGATTGCGTGACGTCGTCGTGCTCTCCCGCGGAACCCGGGGTGCCCCGCACGTGGTGGGCATCGTCGTCGAAGTTCCCGGCAAGAAGCGCGTCTTCGTCCCGATGACGCGCATCACCTCGATCGACCAGACGCAGGTCATCTGCACCGGCCTGGTGAACCTCCGGCGCTTCGAACAGCGCGGTGCCGAGACCCTGGTGGTCGCCGAAATGTTCGACCGCCGGGTCACCCTCACGGACGGCAGCGGCGACGCCACCATCGAGGACATCGCCATGGACCAGCACCGCTCGGGCGACTGGTTCGTGAGCAAGCTGTTCGTCCGGCGCGGGCATTCCCTGGCGCCCCTGAGCAGGCTGCGCCGCAACGAGACCATGATCATTGACTGGGCCGACGCGCATCAGGGTGCCAAGACGGAACCCCAGGCGGCCACCCAGTTCGTGGCCAACCACGAGGACCTCAAGCCCGCGGACTTCGCCGAGGCACTGCAGGAAATGAGCGACAAACGCCGCTTCGAGGTGGCCAGCGAGCTGCAGGACGAGCGGCTCGCGGACGTCCTCCAGGAGCTGCCCGAGGACGACCAGGTGGAAATCCTCTCCGCCCTCGACGTCCAGCGCGCCGCCGACGTCCTGGAGGAGATGGACCCTGACGATGCCGCCGACCTCCTCGGCGAGCTCCCGACCGCCCAGGCCGAGGAACTTCTTCAGCTGATGGAGCCCGAAGGCGCCGAGGACGTCCGGCGCCTCCTCGAATACGACGAGGACACAGCCGGCGGCCTCATGACCCCCGTTCCGGTCATCCTCCCGCCGGAAGCCACGGTGGCCGAGGCCCTCGCCCACGTCCGGCGAGAGGAACTCTCCCCCGCCCTCGCCTCGTCAATTTTCATCGCCCGTCCGCCGCTGGAAACCCCCACCGGCCGCTTCCTCGGCGTGGTGCACATCCAGCAGCTGCTCCGCTTCCCGCCGTTCGAGTCGCTGGGCAACCTTGTGGACAAGAACCTGGAGCCGCTCTCGGACCTGGCCCACATCAGCGAAGTGGCCCGAACGCTCGCCACGTACAACCTGAACTCGCTGCCGGTGGTCAACCAGGCCGGCCGGCTGGTGGGCGCGGTGACGGTGGACGACGTCCTGGACCATCTGCTGCCTGATGACTGGCGGGCGAACGACGGCGAGGCCCCGGTCAGGAAGCTTGGTGGCCGCATTGGCTGAGAACACGGCAAAGGGAACCCGTCCCGGCGGAAAGCCGGCAGCCCAGGGAAGCCTGGACACGCCGCTGAGCGGCCGCCAGCGCATCCTCCCCAAGTTCTCGCCTAACCCCGATGCCTTCGGCCACGCAACGGAGGGCTTCGCCCGCTTCATGGGCACGCCGCAGTTCCTGGTCTACATGACGGTGTTCTGTGTATTCTGGCTGGCCTGGAATACCTTCGCCCCCACGGAATGGCAGTTCGACAAGGTCGAACTCGGGTTTACGCTCCTGACACTGATGCTGTCCCTGCAGGCCTCCTACGCCGCGCCGCTGCTGCTGCTCGCGCAGAACCGCCAGGACGACCGGGACCGGGTCTCCCTGCAGCAGGACCGCCAGCGGGCCGAGCGCAACCTCTCGGACACCGAATACCTGACCCGGGAACTGGCCTCGCTCCGGATCGCGCTACGTGAAGTGGCCACCCGCGACTACGTCCGGGCGGAACTGCGCAGCCTGCTCGAGGACCTCCTGGAAGCCCAGGAGGAGCTCCGCACGCACGAGCCTTCCGGGCCCGGAATCCATGAATCGCCGCGCGAACTGGTCCGGGAAAAACTGAAGGAGAAGCGGGAAAAACAACGCAACCCCCGCACGCAGCAGATTCCCAAGGTCAAGTCTGAAAAAACGCGGCACGGCCGGGCAGCCCACCGACCCACCTCTCCCGAAAGCTGAGCACCACGGCATGAGCACCACCCTCGTTCAGGCAGTCAACGCTGCCCTGGCAACCGTCATCGACCCGGAACTCCGGCGCCCCATCACCGAACTGGGCATGGTGGACTCCGTGGAGATCTCCGACGACGGGACCGTCCGCCTGGCGGTGCTGCTCACCATTGCCGGCTGCCCACTGCGCGGCACCATCACCAGGGACTCCGAGGCGGCACTGCTGGACGTTCCCGGCGTGACCGCCGTCGAAGTGGACCTGAAGGTCATGACCCAGGCCCAGCGCGATGCGCTGAAGGAGCAGCTGCGCGGCCCCGGCGGCGAACGGGGCATCCCGTTCAACCAGCCGGGGTCCCTCACCAAGGTCTTCGCGGTGGCCAGCGGCAAGGGGGGCGTGGGAAAGTCCTCTGTGACGGTCAACCTCGCCTGCTCCCTCGCGGCACAGGGACTGCGCGTGGGCATCGTGGACGCGGACGTGTACGGCTTCTCGGTGCCGGCCCTGATGGGGATCACCCAGGCCCCCACCCGGGTGGACGACATGATCCTGCCGCCGGTGGCCTACGGCGTAAAGGTCATTTCCATCGGCATGTTCGTCACCGGCAACCAGCCCGTGGCCTGGCGCGGGCCGATGCTGCACCGGGCACTGGAACAGTTCCTCACCGACGTCTACTTCGGCGACCTGGATGCCCTGTTCCTGGATCTCCCGCCGGGCACCGGCGACATCGCCATCTCGGTGGCGCAGCTGCTGCCCAAGGCCGAGATCCTGGTGGTCACCACTCCCCAGGCCGCCGCGGCCGACGTCGCGGAGCGCGCGGGCGCCATTGCCACCCAGACCGGGCAGACGGTGGCCGGGGTCATCGAGAACATGTCCTTCCTGGAGATGCCCGACGGCGGCCGGATGGACCTGTTCGGCACCGGCGGCGGGGAGGTGCTCGCCGAGCGGCTCAGCGCATCGACCGGCACGGACGTGCCGCTGCTGGGCCAGATTCCGCTGGATATTCTGCTGCGGGAAGGCGGCGACTCAGGCACGCCCATCGTCCTGGGCGGCCCGGACACGGCTGCCGCGGCGGCACTGTCCGGCATCGCCGGGAAACTCGCGGCCAGGCCGCGGGGACTGGCCGGGATGAAGCTGGACGTCCAGCCCCGCTGATTGACCACGCCCGCTGGCTGATCCTGTCGAAGCCCGCTGGCAGAGCCCCCCGAAACCGGGCTAGGTGGCTTCCGAATCGAACGGCGCCGCTTCGCCGTATGGCAGCTGCTCGATGATGCGCGCCGGCCGCTCCTCCGCGGAGGAAGCGGCGGCCGACGCCGCAGCGGCCACTGCCGCGGGACCGCCGGCACTGACCGGTTTGGTGTCGTCCTCCAGGAGCGCTTCCTTGATGATGCGCCGGGGATCGTACTGGCGGGGATCGTATTTCTTCCAGTCGACATCATCGATGTCGATGCCGACCTCTTCCTTGATCTGATCCCGCGCGCCGGAGGCCATCCGGCGCACTTCACGGACCAGGTTTGCCAGTTTCTGGGTGTATTCGGGCAGCCTTTGGGGGCCGATCACCAGAATGCCGATGAGCAGCAGAAGGATAAACTCCGGGCCGTTGATTCCAAACACTTTAGGAAGATTACCCTCTCCGGGGAGGCAGTGACGATTTCGACCCGGCCAGCGTCCGGTGAGGGCATGCTGCGGGGCCGGGGAGGCTCCTCAAAGCCCCAACTGGCGGGCTATTTTACGCAGGCCGCGTTCGACCCGGTCGACGGCAGTTTCCTGCGCTGGTCCTTGAACTCCGGCGCTGCCACTGGCCGCGGCCGTCCCGGCGGCAAGACCTGGGCTGGCCGCACCTCCGGCCCCCGCGAGCATCGCCACGGCGTCGTCGGCCGAGGCGGCGGGCAGGTCCGACACGTAGGTGAAGGTGCTCCGCGACGTCTGGTAGATCGCACTCCACGGCGATCCCGCCTTGACCCAGACCTGGCCGTCCGCCGTCGTTCCCGGCAGCTCAGCGGCGACATACCCGTCGCTTCCCGCCGGGTGGCCGGTCAGCGGGTTGACCGGCCAGGGCGCTGCCGGCGATCCCTGGTGCTGTTCCAGAATCCGTGCCGTGTGCTGCCCGTCGGTAAGCCGCAGCTCCACCGTGGCCCGGCCCGCCAGTACCGTTGTGCTGGCGGAAACAAGATGGAAGCCCATGGCCCGCAGTTCAGGGCACGTCCAGCCGGAGGACCGCAGCGCGGCGAGCCGGCTGTCCGTTCCCGGGGAATGCCCGGACTGGCCATACAGGGAGGCGGTACCCGCGGCGTACTGCCTGGGTTCACCAGCAACCGTGTAGGCTCCGGCGGCCACGGCCCCGGCCGCCACCACGGCTACCCCTCCGGCCAGCCCCGCCAGCCTCATCCGGCTGGGCCGGTAAACAGGGGCCGGCGCCATGGCCAACTGCTGGGTGCGGAGCAGGAGCCGCGCTGTCAGTTCGTCACTGGCGGCCGGGACTGCGGCCGTACGGAGCCGCTCAATGTACTGCCGCTGCCGGTGCAGCGCGCCGGCGCATTCGGCGCACGCCCGGATGTGTTCCGTCGTCTGCGGGTGCCGTGCACCGGTAAGCGGCGGAAACCCTGCGTTCTTCCTGAGCCCCTCCAGCAAGCGATGTAGCTGACGCATGTCGCCGATCAGAGAACGCCGGCGATGCGGGGCATCTTCAGCCGCGGCTTGCGCGCCTGAAGCGGTCGCGGATCGCGGTGGGCAAGCTTTTCGCGGAGCATGGTCCGGCCGCGGTGAATGCGTGAACGGACCGTGCCCAGCTTCACGCCCAGGGCCTCGGCGACTTCGTCGTACGACAGCCCCTCAAGGTCGCACAGGACGACGGCGGCACGGAAGTCCGGCGGCAGCTCCTCGAGGGCGGCCTGGACGTCGAGGTCCAGGTTGTTGAGTTCGAAGCTTTGCTCGGGGCCGGGTTCCCGGCCGGGCAGCCGGGATTCGGCGTCCTCGGCCAGCGCGTCAAAGCGGATGCGGCTCTTGCGCCGCGCCTGGTCCAGGAAGAGGTTGGTGGTGATCCGGTGCAGCCAGCCGTCCAGGGTTCCCGGCTTGAAGTTCTCCAGGGAACGGAAGACCCGGACGAACACCTCCTGGGTGAGGTCCTCGGCGTCGTACTTGTTACCGGTAAGCCGGTAGGCGAGCCGGTACACCTTGGCGGAGTGGTTGGTGACCACTTCCTCCCACGTGGGCATGGCCCACTCGGCGGCTTGCTCTTCAGTTGCAGGGACAGGTGCCGCAACGGATGCTGACATCGTCCACTCCCCTCGTGGATGTAATAACGCCTGACGTGCTTTACATCATTGGTTCGGCGCCGGTCACCACTTGGATGAGCGGATTATTATCATGTCAAAGTTGGCTGGGAATTTCCTGACTGCAGTGCCCTTCTTTGCTCAAGGCGCAACTTTTTACCCGGATTTTCCTGCCTGGTTTCCGCGGGTTGTCGTCACGATTCACCGCACAGCGTGGGAGTATCCGCCATCACAGGCGTTGCTGCTGTCACTTGCCTGTCGGGCGCCGTCCAACCAAGTACGCTGTAAGGACATGCCCCCTTGCCGCCCAGAAAGCGAAATCCATGAGCGCCGATAAGTCCACGAGCTGGTCCTATGCAGAAGATCTGCCTGCCGAGGATGAGGTCCTGCTGCGCGCCCGGGAGCGTTCGTTCGAGCTTGGCGTGACACCCATCGGCCGTGGCGTTGGTGCCGTACTGACTGTACTGGCCGCTGCATCCAAGGCGCAGACCGCCGTCGAGATCGGCACCGGCGCCGGAGTCTCGGGCGTCTGCCTGCTCCGCGGCCTGGGCCCGCAGGCCGTGCTCACCACCATCGACGTGGACGTGGAGCACCTGAAGGCGGCGCGGGAGGCGTTCCAGGAAGCCGGCAGTCCGGCCAACCGCACGCGCACCATCTCCGGCCGTGCCGGCGACGTCCTGCCGCGGCTCACCGATGCCGCCTACGACCTCGTCTTCATCGACGGCGACAAGCCCAACTTTCCCCGCTACGTGGAGCAGGCCGTGCGCCTGCTCAAGACCGGCGGCCTGCTGATCGTCAATGACGCCCTGGACAAGGACCGGGTGTCCAACCCTGCGGTCCGCGACGCGACCACCGTTGTGCTCCGCCAGGTGGGCAAGGCCGTGCGCGACGACGACCGGCTGGCTTCTGCCATGCTTCCCACCGGTGACGGGCTGCTGGTAGCGGTCAAGAAATAGGCTGGCCGGACAGAGGCAAGCCGGCCCGGCCGGGCCAGGAATACGAAAAAGGCAGGGCCCGCAGCCTTCCGGCT